>NZ_JBHWWZ010000064.1:0-26530 GCF_042730275.1 Rhodococcus sp. NPDC060086 | reverse complement strand
GGGGGCCCGCCTTTTTGTTATAATCCCCCCGCCCCCCCCCCCGCCGCGGCGGTGGCCCCCCCACCCCCCCGGTGGCCGCGGTCAAACCCCCGGTGCCCCGCCGCGACGGGTGATGCAGTGGGCTCAGGCGCCAATCGACGCCTTCATCATCGGGAGCATCTCCCAGAGTTCGTCCTGCCAGTAGCTCCACGTGTGGGTGCCGGTGGAGGGGAAGGAGAAGTGCGCGGAGTCGATACCGAGCGTGGCCAGGCGGACCTGGAATGCGCGGTTCTGCGCGAGCGCCAGCGCCTCGAGGCCCATGGCGTTGGCGGTGTTGAACACGCCGATCGCAGAATTCGGGCGGTCGTGTTCCCCGGGAAGGCCACTCGAGGCGGCAATCCACATCGGCAGACCGCGCAGGTTCGGTGCCGCAACGAACGGGTCGTGGCGCAGCCACGCGGAGTTCCACGGCGGGCCCCACATGGCGTCGGAGTTGAATCCGCCTGCGTCGAGCATGGCGATACGGATCGCTTCGCGCATACCGGGCGCGGACAGGTTCAGGTACCCGGACAGCGAGCCTGCGAAGCCGAACTGGTCGCGGTGGTAGGCAGCCAGGATCAGTGCGGCGTTACCGCCCATCGACAGTCCGACGACCGCGTTGTTGCTGCGGGAGATGCCGTACGCGTTGGCGAGGTGATCGGGCAGGTTCTCCGTGAGGAACGATTCCCACTTGTACGTGTACTGCTGGCCGTTGAAGTTGCTCGGCGAGTACCAATCGGCGTAGAAGCTCGACTGTCCACCCACAGGCATCACGACGTTGATGCCGTTGTCGGCGAGCCATGCGGCGTTGGTCTCGTGCTCCCAGCCGCTGACGTCGTCGGTGGCGCGCAGCCCGTCGAGCAGATACACGGCCTTGTTGCTGCCGTTGTTCGCGTGCCAGATGCGCACCTTGATCTGACCGACGCCACCGGGTGCTGCAACCCAGTCTTCAGAGAATCGGGTGTAGGGATCGGCCGACGCAGTGCCGGCGCCGACGCCTGCGAAGACGAGCGCGAGCGGAACCACAATGGCTGCCACGAGCAGACGCACCAGGGCGCGCGCTCCCCGTCTCGTTCCGATATCGGACGGATTCGTCACACCAAACTCTCCTTTAAACAGTTTCCCCAGAAATCACTCTCGTCACACGATATAAGCGGACGCGGGACCTTAGCAGGCTTGCACACAATCGTTATCCTGCAAAGCCGAAACCGAAATCCACATCTCGGCCGCTACCGTATCTTCACGTGCCTGATGCTCCCCTGCCCGTGCGAGACGGATTGAACCCTACCCGCCTGCGACTCCCGGAAAACTGCATGTCGGAGACGGTGGCGGAGTATCTGTGCGCCCGCTTCCCCGATGACATTGCACGGATCGAAGAGAAGATCGACTCCGGTGAGGTTCTTGCAGGTGACGGAACTGTGATCTCACATACCAGTCCCTACGTCCCGCGCACGTTCGTGTTCCTCTATCGCGATCCGCCGACCGAGGCACGCGTGCCGTTCGAAATCGACATTCTCCATCGTGACGACAATCTGCTCGTCGTCGACAAACCTCACTTTCTACCCACCACACCCCGGGGTTCGTGGGTCGCGGAAACCGCGCTCGTCCGGCTGCGCCGCGAACTCGACCTTCCCGAACTGACACCTGCCCACCGACTCGACCGACTCACCGCCGGAGTGCTGGTCTTCACGGTCCGACGTGAGGCACGCCGCGCGTATCAGATGCTCTTCGACCGACGCATGGTCGAGAAGGAGTACGAAGCCGTGGCTCCGGCCGCGCCGCACGTCCGGTTCCCCCTCGACGTGCGCAGCCGCATCGTGAAGGAACGCGGAGTGCTCCAGGCGCGTGAAGTCTCGGGGGAGGTCAACGCTGTCACCCGCATCGACGTGCACGAAGTCCGCGACGAACGTGCGTGGTACCGACTGTTACCGAGGACCGGAAAGACGCATCAATTGCGCGTACACATGAACTCCACGGGCATTCCCATCATGGGCGACCCTCTCTATCCACACGTGTACGACGTTGCACGCGACGACTATTCATCACCGCTCCAACTACTCGCGCGCTCGATCGAATTCGACGATCCGATCACGGGTCGGTCGACCCGCTTCACAAGCCGCAGAAACCTGGGAGCATGGGATCACAGCACCCCTTGACCCCGTTCACCGCACGGGCTTCTCGTCTTGGAGGATCCATGAATCTCGGCAGCATTTCCCGTACCTATGACGGCCGAGTGGCCCTGCGCTTCGAACGCGAGTTCCCCCATGCTCCGGAGAAGGTGTGGAGCGTCATCACCGACCCTCGGCACCTCGAGGCCTGGTTTCCCGCGTCGGTCGACTGGGACCTCACTCCGGGTGCACAACTGCAGTTCCGCACCACCGACGAACAGGTGCGCCGCTTCGGTCTCCCGTCCGGACACACGGCGAGCGGTTCGGTCCTCGTCGTGCAACGCGGACGGATTCTCGAGCTCATGTGGGACTCCGATGTCCTGCACTGGGAGCTGACGCCCGACGGCTCCGGCGGATGCTGGCTCACCCTCACACACACCACCGACACCGAGGACGACGCGTACGCGCACGGAGCAGGCTGGCATGCCGGGTTCGAGGTCGTCGAGGCCCAGCTCGACGGCAGGGCGGTCGATTGGTCGATGTGGGATCGCGCGGAGGAACTCGCCGAGCACTACCGCAACCCCAGCAGCTGAAGCAGTCCTGCGGCCGAACCAATAGGCCTGGCTAATAGGTCTGCTCGGTCGGCACTCGCGCCCCGGTGCGATCCGACACGCGGTCGACGATCTCCGATGCCCACGAACCGACCGCATCCCAATCGCGGAAGTCTCCGAGCTGAGCACCGGTCATCCGCACGACCACACGCTCACCGGCACCGAGTACGGCGGGATCGATCTTACCGGCGAACATCCGGTGCTCGAGGGCACCGGTACGCGCCATCACGGGCGCAACGTCGTAGTGATTGTTCACAGGGCGATCCTGCTCCGCGATAGGGCCGGACGAGAAGAGGAAGACCTCCCGACCTTGCAGCGCCTCGGCGTGCTCGTCGATGAAATCCCGGGCCGCGCGCAACCACCGATTGCGATAGACAGCGCTACCCACGATCACCACGTCGTAGGCGGCGACGCTCGCTACTGCGCCAGGCGAGCGGACATCGACGTCGGCGCCGTGATGACGCATGCCGGCGGCCAATGCCGTCGCGAGTTCCGCGGTGGAGCCGTGCTTGCTCGCCACCGCCACCAAAATCCTCATTCTCACCCTCCGGAGACCCGCGTTTCCCCATGATCACCCGGATACGGGCAGAAGACCAGAGTCCAAGTGCCCTTTGCGCAACTTTCGTCGTGGCTCACATCTCGCACTCGCGACATTTCGGGAACTCGATGGCAGAGTTGTGCAGGGAACACTCGGGAAACAGGAGAACCATGGCACCGGCGAAATCGACGACATCGACTTCTGAAGAGACCGAACGCAAGTACTCGGCGGCACCCGACCAGAAGTTGCCCGATCTGTCCGAAATCGCAGGAGTGGCATCGGTGGACGTCGACGCAGTCGACCTGTCCGCCCAATACTTCGACACCTCCGACCTGAAATTGCTGCGGTCGAAGATCACCCTCCGCCGGCGTGAAGGTGGGGACGACGCCGGCTGGCATTCGAAACTTCCCGCCGGGAGCGATACCCGCACCGAGTTGCATCACCCGTTCGCCACCGACGGCCCCTCCGACGTCGTTCCCGATGCACTACTGGGGCTGCTCCGCGGTGTTCGCCGGAACCGCCCCGTCGCTCTCGCGGCGTTGTTGAACACCCGGCGGCATCGACATCGGCTCCGCGGAAGCGACGGTGCGCTGCTCGCCGAAGTGGTCGTCGACGATGTGATCGCGATCCGCAGTATCGACGATGCCGAACCACAGTGGCGGGAGATCGAAGTCGAACTCGGCCCTGGCGCAGACGCCTCGATCCTGGATGCCGTCGAAGAACTCCTCGATGCCGAGGGCATCACGCGCTCCCCGAGTCCGTCGAAAGTGCATCGGGTACTCGGCGATCTCATCCCCGATCCCGAACACATTCGCGGCACTGCGGGCTATCTGCGCGACTACCTCGCCCGAGAGCGACAGACGCTCCTCATGTCCGACATCGCAGTGCGCCGCGACGCACCCGATGCCGTGCACAGCATGCGCAAGGCCGCCCGCCGCATCCGCAGCGCCCTGCAGACCTACGCCGCCGATTTCGCGATCGACACCGCACTCGTCGAGGAACTACGCTGGCTCGGAAGGTGTCTGAGCCCGTCCCGCGATCTCGAGGTTCAGCACGAACGACTCGTCGATCGGGTCGCGGAAATCGATGTCGAGCAGTTCCGCGAGGCCACGCGTGCGCGCATCGACGAGTACTTCACAGCCAAATCCGTTGCCGCGCGGGCCGAAGCGATCACAACTCTCGATTCCGACCGGTATCTGGCGATGGTCGACAGCCTCGACACACTGATCGGCGAGCTGTCCTCCACTCCGCAGAAGCGCGACAAGCGACACCGGCCCAAGCCCGCGAAACTCGCCGGGTCGATCGAGAGTCTCGCGAAGAAGGTGTCGAAGCGGGTGAACCGGGTGGCCGAAGCACCCGACGACGCCGAGCGTGACGAGCGGATGCACCGCGCCCGCAAGGGCTCGAAGCGACTCCGCTACGCGATCGAGGTGATTGCGCCGCTGCACCCGAAGCGCGCCGAGCACGCACTCGACAGGTTCGACGAGTTCCAGGATCTGCTCGGTGAGTTCCAGGACTCCGTGGTGGCCCGCGACCATCTGCTCGACCTGGCATCCGAACAAGGGCACTCCGCCGAGTCGAGCTTCGGACTCGGTGTTCTGCACCGACTCGAAGCCGAGATCGGGGCCCAACAGGCCGTGCACCTCGAGTCGGCGTGGAAGAAGGCGTACAAGTCGGCGCGCACACTCTGGCGATGATTCGGGACCTACGACCCTGGCCCGAGATGCCGACATTCCCAGGTATGCGCCGGATTCGTATGGCGTAACGTGACATCCGTAGCCGATCGGTCGCCCGTCCCCACAGGTCGCCGTACAAGTGAAGGAGACATCGATGAGCACATCGAGCACCCGCAAGGCCGTCGTCGCAGGTGTCGACGGTTCCGAGACCGCTGCGGCAGCCGCCCGGTGGGCAGGCGCACTCGCCGCACGCCTCGAGGCGCCCCTCCACCTCGTTCATTCGCTGCCCAGCGAGGGAATCTTCTACAGCGAAGCTGCCGTCCTGATCCAATCCCAGATGGTCGAACAGCTCGAGAAGGACGGCAAGCAGGTTCTCTCCAACGTCGCCGATCTCGTTCGCGCCGACAACCCCGGCCTCGAGGTGCAGAGCTTCATCGGCCCCGGACCGGCTGCCACCTCCCTTCTCGAGGCAGCCGACGATGCGAGCGTCCTCGTCCTCGGGGCGACGGGTGCGGGCAAGGTCGAAAACTTCCTGCTCGGCTCGACCGTCGTCCGAGTCTCCAACCACGCACCGTGCCCGGTTGTGGTGTGGCGCGGTGACACAGTGAACCCACTCCCCGATGACAAGCCCATCGTCGTGGGCGTTGACGGAAGCGAACTCTCTGCTGCGGCAGTGGATTACGCGTTCCAGTACGCACAGACCCTCGGTGCGCCGCTCGTGGCTCTGCACTCGTGGATCGGCGACGCCGCGCTCGGGGTCGGCGCCACCGCCGCGCTGGTCGACTGGGATGCCGTCGCGGAGTCGGAGTCTGCCGTGCTCGCCGAATCCCTCGCGGGCCTGCAGGACAACTACCCGGACGTCGAAGTCCGACGCGTCATCGACCGCGGGCCTGCCTCCAAGGTCCTGCTCTCCCACCTGAAAGACGCGCAGCTCGCCGTCGTCGGCAGCCACGGCCGCGGCCAGTTCGCTGCTGCCCTGCTCGGCTCCACCAGCCAGAATCTGCTGCACAACGCGCCCTGCCCGGTTCTGGTCGCGCGCAGGCCCTGACCGAAGTACCGGCATGCTGCGAGGCCCACGTCCCACCGCGGGGCGTGGGCCTCGCGCTCGTCCTCTGATCGCGTTCCCTGTTCACGGCCCTCAGATCGCGACGCCGAATGCAGCACCGAGCCCGTAGGTCGCCGCCATGGCGAGTGCACCGCCGAGCACCACGCGTCCTACCGCGCGTCCCCGTCGCGCGCCGCCCAGCCGGGCACCGACCGATCCGGTCGCGGCAAGCGCGAGCAACACCGCAACGAACGTCACCGGTATCCGGACGGGTTCGGCCACGAGCACAATCATCAGAAGCGGTGCCAACGCCCCGAGCGTGAATGCGACAGCGGACGACAGGGCCGCGACCCACGGGTTCGCGAGCTCCGTCGGATCGATCCCCAGCTCGATCTCCGCGTGGGCCCGGAGAGCGTTGCGGGCGGTCAGTTCCTCCGCCGCCGAACGCGCAGTGGCGTTCGACAGTCCCTTGCCTTCGAGTAGGCCGGTCAGTTCCGCGAGTTCGGCTTCGGGCATCGCTGCCAGCTCTCGACGTTCGGTCCGCAAGGCAGCTCGTTCGGTGTCGCGCTGGGCGCTCACCGACACGTACTCCCCCAACGCCATCGAGACCGCACCCGCGGCCAGTCCTGCCACACCGGCCACGAGGATCGTCGACTTGTCGGTGGTGGCGGCGGCAATGCCGACGACCAGGCCGGCGGTCGAGACGATGCCGTCGTTCGCGCCGAGAATCCCGGCCCGCAACCAGTTCAGTTTGGTGGCCAGGCCACTACCGTGCGGTTCTGCGGCATGATGCGACACGGACTCCTGTAACGGCATGGTCACCAGAGTAGGACTCGCAGACCGCTTCCGATAGCTCGGCCAGCCTCACCTCACCACGGCCCGAGTCCGAGTTCCCGTTCGAGCCAACCGGTGTCGGGTGATGCTCCCTCGGTAGTGTCGAGGATCACGGCGCCCGGCCAGTCGTCGCGTCGACGCAGCTGTTCGTCGAGCACCGCGGGTGTCGCGTCGGATGCGTCGTCGCCGCGTGTGATGCGAGATTCGATGCGCTGCACCAATACCGCTTGATCTGCTGTGCATTCGATTTCGATCAGGTCTGCGTTCGTCGAGGTGGCGACCTCACGCGCTGCACCACGGCGCTGCTCCGACAACCATGTCGCGTCGAGCACCACCGACTCACCGCGCGCGAGCAACTCGGCGGCCCGGCGGCACAACTCCCGGTACGTGGCGTCGGTGCTGTCCGCGGAGTACAAACCGACATCGACGCCGTCCCCGGTGCGATCGGTCGGTGCCATACCGGCGAGTTCCTTGCGGATCACATCACTTCGCAGAACGGTCGCACGGAGATGGTTGCCGGTCACCCGCGACAGCGTCGATTTCCCTGTCGCCGCAACACCACCCACGAGCACGAGCCGAACCCTCCCCCGGTCCAGGTTGCGTTCGGCCTGTGTGAGGAAGGAGAGAGCGGCTTCACCCGAGGGAGCGTCGCCCTGCTCGTGGCGTAACGCAGTCACCTTGGCGCGCACCAAGGCTCGATAGGCGATGTAGTGGTGCACGAGCGATGCGGGCGGATGATCGCTCGATTGCGCGGCGTACGTATCGAGCAACGTGCGCGCTGCGTCGAGCGCACCGAGACGCTCGAAATCCATTGCCAGGAAGGCAAGATCGAGCGTCGCATCTCCATAGCGGAGTTCGTCGTCGAACTCGAGGCAGTCGATGATGCGAGGGCCGTCGTCCAAGCAGAAGATGTCGTCGCAGAGCATGTCTCCGTGCCCGTCGACCGCCCGGCCGGCCGCGATCCGCTCGTCGAACAATGCCGTACGCCCGTGTACATAACGCTCGGCTGCAGCGCGAATCCGAGCCAGAACGGGTCCGGCCTCCCGACCGATCCGCAGACCGTCGAGATGATCGAGACTGAGCTGCCACAGTCCGGTAACGAATTCCGCAGTCGCGCACCGATCGATGGCCGGGTCGTGCAGCGACGCCGCGTGCAGCGCCGCTATCTGACGCGCCACATCTTCGACGGCAGCACCGACGTCCACACCCCGGTCGATCAATGCCGCCATACGCCGATCGTCGGGTAGCCGCTTCATGACGACGAAGTGCTCACAGACCTCACCGTCCGGATCGTGCATGTCGGCCACACCGAGATACACGTCCGGGGCGAGGCGCCGATTGAGTTCCACCTCTCGATGGCAGATCCACTCCCGAGCAGCACGGGTGCGGTTGTCGAGAAAGCCCAGGTCGAGCGGCTTCTTCATCTTGTGCACGCGATCACCGACGAAGAACACCACCGAACTGTGAGTTTCGCGCATCAGCGCGTATGCAGCCTCCGCTTCCCCGTTCACCGTGCACCCCTCGTGTTGTTCTGCGACCGTTCTCTTCCCTACTGTGCCCGCATCTCGCGCGGTTCGCGCGTCCAAGTGCGGCAATGACTTGCGCCGTTGCGCCGGAGCCCACAGCCCGAAAGCGGTAGTTTTGCTGTCCAGCGAACATCGGACAGGGGGACCATGAAAAGCGACGGAAGGCACCTTCCCGACATCGGGGAGAGCGAAGTCGTGATCCTCGCCGCGGCGAGGACACAGATCGAACGAGACCTGCTGGACCGCTGGTGCCGTTCGAAGGATGCACCCGCCGGATACCGCACTTCCGGTCGGCCCGATGTTCTGGACCTCGACTCACGAATCCTCACCACCCGCCTTGCCGACCGGGACAGCAATCCTCTCCTCCTTCCCGTCCGCGTGGCGTGGCTCCCGGCAGAACGAGACGGCGCCCGCCGCGCACGCTTTTCCGATGTGCTCGCACTGACCAACCCCCGAAACCCCAACACGCTGATCCAGAAGTGGCTCGTCGGCAGATCGTCCGACCGGTATCGCATCGTGGTGGCGGCACCCGCGCACCTGGACGATCTTCGTGAGCAGTTCGCCGAGTCCGAACCCGGCCGGGTTCCGGAGGCGGCGTCGTTCGCGCGATATGTCACGCGTCGCGCGGTGGTTGCGCTCGAGCGCGCCGAGCGCGCCGTCATAGGCGATCGGTACAAGGTGCCCAGGCTCGTCGCCGAACAGATCATGGATTCATCGTCGTTCCGTCAGCGTCTCGACACCATCGCCACCGAGGAACACCTCCCCCGCGACGAGGTCGACGCACGAGCCCGCAGCGCGCTCGGCGAACTCGTCGCGGTGCAGTCGCGCCTGGTCACCGACCTCTTCACACAGGCCATGCGGCCACTGCACACATCGGCGTGGACCGTGCACGCGGACGACTCAGGGTTGGAATCGCTGCGCGAACTCAACCGCACGCATCCGCTGGTGTTTCTGCCGTCCCACCGGTCGTATGCCGATGCGCTCGTCCTCGGCGACATTCTGGCCGGCCACGACTTTCCCGGAAATCACCTGATGGGAGGTGCGAATCTCACGTTCTGGCCGCTCGGCCCGATCGCGCGTCGCACAGGCACCGTCTTCATCCGCCGGAGCTTCGGCGACGACACCGTGTACAAAGCGGCGTTGCAGGAGTACTTCGCGTTTCTGCTGAGCAAGCGGTTCAATCTCGAGTGGTACTTCGAAGGTGGCCGGACCCGTACCGGCAAGCTCCGCAGACCGCGTTACGGCCTTCTCAACTACGTCGCCAACGCCATCCGCGGTGGGCGGGTCGACGACGCGATGCTGGTACCGGTGTCGATCACCTACGAAGGTCTCGCCGAGGTCGCGGCCGTGGCAGCCGAACAGACCGGCGCCCCGAAGAGACCCGAAGGATTGAGGTGGCTGGCGAGTTACGCCCGCAGCCAGCAGCGCACCGCAGGCAATGTCTACGTACGGTTCGGCACACCGTTGTCGATGCGAGCACAACTCGCGGCGGGCGGCGATCCTGATCTGTCGGGCTCCCCGGACACCGATGATTCTGCAGCCGGGGAGAGCCTGCGACGCAGGGCCATGCAGAAGGTGGCGTTCGAAGTGGCGGTCGGCATCAACCGCAACACACCGGTCACCGTGAACAGCCTCGTCACCCTCGCCCTGCTCGGCGTCCGCGACCGGGCATTGACGCTCGACGAGGTACGAGCCGTCATCGCGCCGGTCCGGGCCTACCTCGATGCCCGCGACGCACCCCAGGGCGAGGTAGGACTTCTCGATCGCGAGGGCGGTCTCGCCCGGGTCCTCGCAGCACTGACCGACGCAGGCGTCGTGACGACGTACACCGGAGGCGACGAGGCGGTGTATTCGATCCAACCGGGCCAGCATCTCGTCGCCGCGTTCTATCGCAACAGCGGTATCCACTGGTTCGTCAACCGCTCGATCATCGAGCTGGCCATCCTGTTCGTGCACGAACACCCGAGCGACAACCCGGTGCGCGCGGCGTGGTACGAAGCGAAGAACCTGCGTGACCTGCTCAAGTTCGAGTTCTTCTTCCCCGACCGCGATACCTTCGAATCGGAACTGCAGAAGGAAGTCGAGCTCCTCGTGCCCGAATGGGAGTGGGGAACCCCGCTGCCCACCGAGGGCCGGGCGCTCAACGCGCTGATCGAGACAGGTCTTTTCATGTCGCATCGCACGCTGCGCTCGTTCTTCGACGCGCAGCTCGTCGTCGCCGAGCGGCTGGCGCGGCGAGATCCTACGCTCGAGGTCGACAGCGCAGCATTCCTCGACGAGTGTGTCGCGGTCGGCAGGCAGATGCTGCTGCAAGGGCGGCTGTACGGTTCGGAATCCGTATCCTCGGAACTGTTCGCGACAGCTTTGGAGCTGGCACGCAACCGCGGGTTGCTCGACCGAGGCGACCACACGGTCACCGAGAGGCGGCACGCGTTCGCGTCGCAGCTGCTGGCCGTCGGTGATCGGGTCGCGTTGGCCGAGTCGCTCGACGTGTCGAACAGGAAGGCGGATCGTTGAACATCGAGCAGGTGCTGAACATCGACCAGGCGCTACACCGGGTACACACGGGGCGACAGGGCCCCGAAGTGGGGGCGTTCTTCGACTTCGACGGCACCATCGTGCACGGCTTCTCCGGTCTGCACTTCTTCCGCGACCGGCTCCTCGCCGGCAAGGTCACCGCGGCCGAACTCGCTTCGACCATGGTCAACGGTCTCCGCGGAACCGACAGTGAAGCCGATTTCGAACGTTTCGTTGCGGTTGCGTTCAAGGCATGGCGGGGTCACACCGAAGAGGAACTGTACGAGATCGGGCAACGCCTGTTCATGTCCACGATCGCCGGTCATCTGTACCCGGAGGCGTGGCAACTCATCGGAGCTCACCAGAACGCAGGCCATACCGTCGTGATCGCGTCGTCGGCGTCGCGCTACCAGATCCAGGCCGCCGCCGACGCACTCGGTGTCGAGCATGTGCTGTTCACCCCACTCGAGGTCGTCGACGGTGTCCTGACCGGACGGGTCGACGGAAAGTCGTTGTGGCGCAGCGGAAAATTCGCTGCCACTCGTGCATTCATGGAAGAACACGGTATCGACGGTGCGCACAGCTACACCTATTCCAACGGTGGCGAGGACGCAGAGTTCCTCGCCGCAACCGGAAACCCGACTCCTACCAACCCCGACGGCACGCTCGAACGGTTCGCACGCGTACACGAATGGCCCATCCTGCGGTTCCGTCCACGGGGCACTCCCGGGGTGAGGGAAGTGGTCCGTACCGCCGCCGCGTACAGCGGCATCGTCGGTTCCGTCTCGACAGGGCTCGGGCTCGGGCTGATCAACCGCAGCCACAAGGTCGCGCTCGACTCGATCACCAATATCATGCCCGACGTCTCGCTCGCACTCGCGGGTATCGACGTGCGGGTACGCGGCGAAGCCAACGCGTGGGAGCATCGACCCGCCGTGTTCATCTTCAACCATCAGAGTCAGCTCGACCCGATGGTCCTTGCGAAAGTACTGCGACACGGCTTCACCGGCGTTGCGAAAAAGGAAATGGCGAACGACCCGCTGTTCGGTCCGCTGCTCCGATTCGTCGGTGCCACCTTCGTCGATCGGGGCAACACCGAACGCGCCGTGGAAGCACTCGCACCAGTGGTCGACACCCTGCGACAAGGCACCTCGGTCATCATCGCACCGGAAGGCACGCGCTCCCTGACACCGCAGATCGGACGCTTCAAGAAGGGCGCATTCCGCATCGCAATGGAGGCTCGGGTCCCGATCGTTCCCGTGGTGATCCGCAATGCCGGGGAGATGCTGTGGAAGCACTCGACCCTGCTCAGATCGGGCACCGTCGACGTCGCGGTGCTCGATCCCATCGATGTGAGCGGATGGCACGGCGAACTCGACGTGCGGATCACCGAAGTCGAAGACCTGTACCGCAAGACCCTCACGGACTGGCCGCGCACGTAGATGACGGATGACAACACCCGCGATGAACATGTCAGAGACGAACACGCCTCAGACGAGCACGTGACGGACCGGGCCGAGCCCGGTCCGAACGCCAACGACAACAACAACGGCTCGGCGCTGACACCGAAACGACGCCGCTACCTGAAGTGGATCGTCGGCGTCCTGCTGGTGGTGGTGCTCACCGTCGAGGTGATCCTCGTGTGGCCGGAACTGACCGACGGTGTCAGCGGCCTGGGTCACCTGTACTGGTGGTGGGTGATCGCCGCCATCCTTGCGTCGGGCGCAGAAATGTCGAGTTTCGCGAGTGTGCAACGCGCACTGTTGTCCGCAGCAGGCGTGCGGGTGACCTTTCGCCAGTCGCTGTCGGTGGCGCTCGCCTCGAACTCGATGAGTGTGACCTTGCCCGGTGGACCGGTCGTGGGAACCACCTTCACCTATCGGCAGATGCGTAAATGGGGCGCGGCCCCCGTCATCGCGACGTGGCAACTCGTGATGGCAGGCCTGCTGCAGGCCGCAGGGCTTGCGCTGCTCGGACTGGTTGGTGCGCTTCTCATCGGTGCCACCACGAACCCGTTCTCGCTCATCTTCTCCGTCGGTGGCCTCGCCGCGTTCCTGGTGCTCGTCCAATACGCCGCGAGCAACCCCGGCTCACTCGAGTCCATCGGTCTGATCGCACTGCGGGGTCTCAACCGGCTCCGGAAGAAGCCGTCGGATGCGGGATCGCGGGCATGGCGGAAGATCGTCGATCAGATCGGGGCCGTGCAACTCGATCGTCCGCATGCCGCCCGCGCTTTCGGCTGGTCGATCTTCAACTGGGTGTGCGACGGCGCATGCCTCGCGTTCGCGGCCTATGCGGTCGGGGGCACGCCCAGTCTCGCCGGCATCGCCGTCGCCTATGCCGCCGGTACGGCCATGAGCCGTGCGATCCCGTTGCTGCCTGCGGGCCTCGGTGTGATGGACGCGGTACTCGTCCCCGCGTTGACCGCGAGCGGAATGACGGGCGGGGAGGCCTTGTCCGCCGTGCTCGTGTACCGCCTGATCAGTTTCCTTCTCATCGCGGTGGTCGGGTGGATCGTGTTCGCGCTGCGATACCGCGGGGTCCACGAAGAAGAGGACGACGACCCGGGCCCCGGCCTCGACAAACTCTGGCAGGACTGACCCGGTCGGGTGTGCGCCGTCACCGCATCTGATCATGAATCCCGAATTTGTTCCGATTTCGACGCCGCGAGGACTAGCGTCAACGCAATCGAACGAGTGGAGGGACGAGGTTCGTGGCACAGCACGAAGCTGCACACAAGCGCGAGGTCTGGTCGGGCCGGTCGGTGTTCATCATGGCCGCCATCGGCTCGGCTGTCGGCCTGGGCAATATCTGGAGATTCCCGTATATCGCGTACGAGAACGGCGGTGGGGCATTTCTCATCCCCTACCTGGTGGCCTTGCTCACCGCGGGCATTCCGTTGCTGTTCGTCGACTACGCAATGGGCCACAAGTTCCGAGGGTCGCCGCCACTGTCGTTCCGGCGGCTCAGCCGCGGCAGCGAGTTCATCGGTTGGTGGCAGGTACTGATCTGTTTCGTCATCGGCGTCTACTACGCGGTGATCATCGCGTGGGCCGCCTGCTACACCTTCTTCTCGATGACCGAGGCATGGGGCAACAACCCGGAAGGGTTCTTCCTGGAGGACTTCCTGCGCGTCGACGGCGAGTCGTCGTTCGGTCTGAGTTTCGTGCCGGGTGTCGCGTGGCCGCTGGTTCTCGTGTGGATCGCCGTGCTCGCCGTGCTCGTGCTCGGTGTACAGCGCGGTATCGGCAACGCGAACCGCATCTTCGTGCCGCTGCTCGTCGTTCTGTTCGGTGCACTCGTGGTCCAAGCGCTGCTGCTCGACGGTGCAAGCGTGGGACTCGACGCATTCTTCACACCCAACTGGGAGGCATTGACCGATTCCGGTGTGTGGATCGCGGCCTACGCGCAGATCTTCTTCTCGCTGTCCGTCGCCTTCGGCATCATGCTCACGTACTCGTCGTACCTGAAGCGGAAGACGAACCTGACCGGGTCCGGCCTGGTGGTGGGTTTCTCCAACTCGAGCTTCGAGGTGCTCGCGGGTATCGGTGTGTTCTCGGCGCTCGGCTTCATGGCGCAGGCGCAGGGCGTCGCGGTCGATGAGGTAGTGGCGGGCGGCATCGGTCTTGCATTCATCGCGTTCCCGACGATCGTGTCGCAGATGCCGGGCGGTCCCATTTTCGGCGTGCTGTTCTTCGGGTCGCTCGTGTTCGCCGGGTTCACGTCGCTGATCAGCATCCTCCAGGTGACGGTCTCTGCGTTCCAGGACAAGACCGGACTCGGCAAGGTGCCCGCGGTGCTGACGATCGGCGGCGCTGCGGCAATCGTGTCGATACTCCTGTTCCCCACCACTACCGGCCTGAACACCCTCGACGTGGTCGACCGATTCGCGAATCAGTTCGGCATCGTGGGTGTCGCATTCGCGGCCATCATCGTGATCGCCTGGGTCCTGCGTCGCCTGCCCGAACTGCGCGACCACCTCAACTCGGTGTCGTCGTTCAAGGTGGGGCTGGTCTGGCAGATCTTCGTCGGCGTGATCACGCCGGTGGTCCTGGGATACATGCTGTTCAGCGAGATCCGCGACCGTATCGACGAAGGTTACGGCGGACTGCCCGACGATCTCGTGATGACCTTCGGGTGGGGCGTGCAGATCGTGGTGATCGTGGTGGCGATCGCCATGTCGTTCATCCCGTGGCGCCGAGGGATCGAAACCGAGTTCGAATTCGATGAGAACCGATCGGACTCCACATCGACGCTCGCCAAGACACAGCAGGGAGAGAATTCGTGAACACCTCAGCGATCGTGATGATGGTCCTCGCCCTGGCCACTCTGTGGGGCGGCCTGACCGCGAGCATCATCCACCTGCGTAACCATCCCGACGATATGGAGTGAGACTTCCTCCCGACGACAGTGTCGGTTGAGTAACACACGGGGCGGCGCTCTGGCCGGAGCGCCGCCCTTGTGCTTTCCTTGGATCCGACAGTCTCAACCTTTACTTGAGGCTGAGTGTTTGAATCGATGGTTCGAGACCGACGTGTCGAGACCTGACGCACAGGAGCACCCATGACCCGCAAGACCACGCGCCCCCGGATGCGCCCCCTCGCCGCCGCGGCCACCCTCGCCGTAGCAGCCGGCCTCGCACTGCCTGCCGTCGCCACCGCACAACCTGCACCCGCGCCACCGGTCGTCGATGCACCCGCACCCGCCGAGACCCCAGCGCCCACCGAGATCCCCGCGCCGGCAGCCGACAGCGCGATCGCCACCGCACTCGGAGTGCTGCGCTCGACACCGGGCGCCGACGAGGCCGCGCTCGCCGCAGCCGAGGCCGTCGCCGGGGCGCGTGGCAGTGCCGTCGACGCAGCCGAGGGCTCCCCTCTCGGCGCGTACGACGAAATGACAGAATTCCTGCGCGCCTTGGGAATCGAGCCGTTCCTCTTCCCCACCGGCGCACCGTTCTGCACGTCCGACGGCAACCTGCCGCTCGGCATCGCCCCAGCGATGGCCGGAGCCCTCCCCGGCCCGTGGCCGAATCAGGAATTCCTCGGCCGATCCCTCAACGTCGTCGATCCCGCCCAGACTCTGTTCGCCTTCGTCCCGATGGGACTCGAGGACGACGCGAACGCCGACGGAATCCAGCTCGCATGGTTCAACGTCAACACACTCCAGGGCGGACTGGTGCCGATGGGCACACTCCAGGAGGCCGGATCGGCTGCAATTCCCGAAGGCCTGACAGGCCCTGCCCGCGCCATGGCGGAGCAGGCGGTTGCCGCGTTCCTCGCCCAGACCGTGCCGTTCGGCGGCGTGCGCGTCGCACCCGTCGACACCGGCGCGGGCACCGTCCTGGCTGCCGTGTTCGGCACAGTCCAGAACGGCGAGGCGTCGTGCTTCTTCCTGCCCACGATCGGCATCGTCGACGTGCCCGCCTGACACCATCGCAACGGTTGCGGCGGGTGAGTTCAGCTCGCCCGCTGCAACCGCTCGAGGCGATCGAAGACCAATCGGACCGCGGTGTCCATATGGGTAACGACCCCTTCGGCGCTCAGTCGCCCATTCGCCCAAGCAACCAGGCTCGACATCCACACATCCGCAACAATATGCACCGCGTTGAGCACTACCTCGGTGACGACCTCGATACCGGCAGACCTCGCGAACAGCGTGGTGAGCACATGCCCGAGCCGGTCGAGCTCGGGCGCCGACGACGCATCGGCGAACATCACGGCACGCACGAGCGCGTCGTACTGCTGCGGGTCCTGTTCCAGCCTCGAGACGGACGCGCGCAGGACACCCATGATCCGCTCGTGGGGCGTGTCGCCGGGTAGATCAGCGGCGGAGAAACGCTCGCCGACCTCCTCGAACTGGGTCACCATCGCCACCACGAGCAGCTGGTTCTTCGATGGGAAGTACCGGTAGACCGTGCCGAGCGCGACACCCGACCGGTCTGCGACGGCACGCATCTGCACGGCGTCGTAGCCGCCCTCCGACGCGAGCTGCTTCGCAGAGTCGACGATTCTCAGATACCGGGCACGCTGCGCCGGCTTCAGACCCGCCCCCGGGGACTGAGCAACCGGACGTTTGCGCGCCTCGTCCGCCATGGTCGACTCTTCCGTCATCACGTCACCTTCCGCTAGTGCAGGTCCAGGATAGTGGAGCGACCTCACCGACCCGGAAATACTAGACACCTGTCCGGAAACCCTTCCATCCAGATGTAGAACGCGTTACATTTTCTGGGTCATCCGATGAGAGGGGTCGCTGTGCGCCACGGAATCACCCTGTTCACGAGCGATCGGGGTATCCGACCCGACGCCGCCGCGAGAGCCGCGGAGGAAGCGGGCTTCGACAGCTTCTACGTGCCCGAACACACCCACATCCCGGTCCGGCGCGAATCCGCCCACCCCGGAACGGGTAACGAGACCCTCCCCGACGACCGGTACATGCGCACCCTCGACCCGTGGGTCGCGCTCGGCCTCGCCGCAGCCGTGACTTCCACCATCAAGCTGGGGACCTCGGTGGCACTCCCCCTCGAGCACGACCCGATCACGCTCGCGAAGACCATCGCCACGCTCGATCATGTCAGCGGCGGCCGCGTCGTCCTGGGAGCCGGATTCGGTTGGAATGCAGAAGAACTCGCCGACCACGGGGTACCGCCGAAAAAGAAGCGCACGGCACTGCGCGAATATCTCGAAGCCATGCAGACACTGTGGACCCAAGAGGAGGCGTCCTACGACGGCACGTTCGTGTCGTTCGGACCGAGTTGGGCGTGGCCGAAACCGATCCAGCAGCCTCGCCCGCCTGTGCTGCTCGGCGCGGGGGCCACCGACCGGAACTTCGAGTGGATCGTCCGCTCCGCCGACGGATGGATCACCACCCCCAGAGAGCAGGACATCGTCGACCACGTGCAACGCCTGCACAAGATGTGGGCCGACGCGGGCCGAGCAGGCACACCCGAGGTGCTGGCACTCGCCGGTCGTCTCGACCCCGAGCAGCTGGACCAGTGGCGCGACGCCGGTGTCTCCGAAGTGATCTTCGGGCTGCCCGATCGCGCCGCGGACGAGGTCGTCGCCTACATCGACCGTCTCGCCGGGAAACTCGGCCTCACTTCCTGACCCCCGCATCAGAAACGGATCACCACATGAGCACCGACGTCCATCCCCTGCTCGCCGACCGGGTCGCCACCTGGGATCACGAGGCCGACGTTGTCGTCGCCGGATACGGCATCGCAGGCGTGTCCGCGTCCATCGAAGCCGCCCGCAGCGGCGCCGAGGTCCTGGTTCTCGAACGCACCGGCGGGTGGGGCGGCGCCGCCTCACTGTCCGGCGGCATCGTCTACCTCGGCGGCGGGACCGGGCTGCAGAAGGCGCTCGGATTCGACGACACCGCCGAGAACATGAAGACCTTCATGCTCGCCGCCCTCGGCCCGGGAGCCGACGAGGCGAAGATCTCGGAATACTGCGACGGCAGCGTCGAACACTACAACTGGCTCGTGGACAACGGTGTCGTGTTCAAGGAGAGCTTCTGGGGCGAACCGGGATGGGAGATCCCCGGCGACGACGGCCTCATGTACTCCGGCGGAGAGAATTCCGCCCCGTTCAACGAGATCGCCACGCCCGCACCGCGTGGCCACGTTCCGCAGATGACCGACAAGCGCACCGGCGAGAAAGGCGGCGGCTTCAAGCTCATGGAGCCGCTGGCACAGGTCGCCGAAGAACTCGGCGTCCGAGCCGAATACGACGTACGCGTGCAGCGACTCATCGTGGACGGCGACGGACGCGTCGTCGGCCTCGCTGCCAAGCAGTACGGCAAGGACATCCACATCCGGGCCCGGCGCGGTGTCGTGCTGGCCACCGGAAGCTTCGCGTACAACAAGGACATGGTCGCCACCTATGCGCCGCAGTTGAACGGGCGCCCGGCCGCCGCCATCGAAGAACACGACGGTCGCGCCATCCGCATGGCGCAGGCGCTCGGCGCCGATCTGGCACACATGGACGCGACCGAAGTCGCGTTCTTCGGCGACCCCCAATTGATGGCGCGAGGAATCCTCGTCAACGCCCGCGGTCAGCGTTACGTCCCCGAGGACACCTATCCCGGCCGGATCGGACAGCTCACCCTACTGAAGAACGACAATCGGGCATACCTGATCATCGATGAGAGAGCATACGAAGAAGGCTGTGCGACAGTGAGTTCCACCCCGTACTTCCGGTTCCAGCCCAAGTGGGTGGCGGAGACGGTGGAGGAACTCGAATCCGACATGGGGCTACCGGCAGGCACCTTGCAGTCCACCGTCGAGGTGTACAACCGGCACGCAGCCGACGGCTCCGACCCGGTGCTCGGCAAGAAGACCGAATGGGTCAAGCCCATCGGCACACCCGTCGCCGCACTGGATCTGCGCAACTGCACCGCCGGATTCACCCTCGGCGGTCTGCGTACCACCGTCGACTCCGAGGTCCTGCACGTCTCGGGCGAACCGATCCCCGGGCTGTTCGCGGCGGGTCGCTGCACGTCGGGCGTGTGCGCGTGGGGGTATGCGAGCGGCACCTCGCTCGGCGACGGCAGCTTCTTCGGCCGCCGCGCGGGCCTCGCCGCAGCGAAGAACTGAGGTCGATACCCCCGGCCCCGAACTGAGCGAATGTATCCTTCAGTCGATCAGATCGACTGAAGGATACATTCGCTCAATTATGTTGGGGCGGTGCCAGTCAGAGCACCGTCAGTGGCAGCGGGATGCCCCGGTCGGCGAACACGAATTCCGCGCCCGAGCTGAATCTGGTGACCTGCACGTCCTTGGACTCACGCGCCGGCGTGTCCTCTCGGATCACGTCGACGACGAGTGCGTCGGGTGAGTCCTCGACCATCCGCGTCGAGAAGTGCGGGTCGACCCCGCGGACGAGCGCATCGAGTGGTGCGAGGTGATCGGCGTCGATGAAGGTCGTCCACCCACCGTCGACATCGATGCCTCCACTGCGGTCGATACGCAGCCGGAGGTGATCTTCGTGGGCCTCGACGGTGCTCCCGACATACTGTTGCGGCGCGAGGACGGGGTGGATACCGAGCACCTTCGCGAGTCCGTCGAAAGTTCCGGACAGTCCGAGGGCGTTGCGGATCCGCTCCGATGTCAGCCCGGCGATGCCGGTGAGTTGCTTCCGGAGAAGCGTGGACGCTGAAGCCTCATCGGTGCGTTTGCGGACGCCGATCAGGAATCCGAGGGTGAGCATGTGTTGTTGGAGACACACCTCTTCGGCGATACGCACAAGCGCGGAGTGGGAGAAATCGTCGAAGCGCACGTCCGAGAGCAGCGGACCCGAATAGTCGTCGCGCCCACCGCCACCGGGGACGATCGGACTCAGTTCGACCGACCTCGCCGCCGTGCGTCCCAATGCCTCGGTGTGGGGTTCGACGACGGGCGGTACGTGCGACGGGTCGATCGTCACGGTCCAGGCGCAGTGCGGGTGCCGATCCTCGGGGCTGCGTGGCGGTCGGTGGATCGGCCTGACCTGCGCGTAAGGGTTTGTCGCCAGCGCTGTCGCATCGAAGGTCGGGTCCTCGATGTCATGGCACATCGCGGTGACGTATTCCTCGCCGAGTGGTTCGACGTCCATGAGCGCACCGCAGTGGTCGAGCCAGAACTCGCCGTGGTCACGGTCGTCGACGCGGAACCGGAAGTCCATGAACTGCGGTGGTGCGCCGATGTCGAGTTGCAGGCCCTTGAAGATCGTCACGATGTCGTCGCCCTCGTACTTCAGCGCCTGCTGCATGCGCCGGGTGTACCAGGGCGAGGACGCCTGCCATTCCTCGATCGCGACGGCCGCCATCCCCTCTCGTCCGAAGGCCGAGATCAGGTGGGCCATCCCGGAGCGGTCGATCAGCTGGCCGCACAGCAACAGTTCGGGGACGAGAACTGCGAGATCCCCTCGCGACAACGCCTCGAACGATGATCCGGCACGCACAGTGGTCACCACAGCGGCACCGGTGCCTGACCCGCCCGGTACCAGCCGGGAAGCCGCTTGCCGGATGTGGACCGCTCGATACGCTTGTTCATGCCGTCGGACAACGCCCCGTCGGTGATCATCTCGAGGAAGAGATGCGACACGTTCCCGAAATCGAAGAAGTCGCGCTGCCACGACCACTGGAAATTGCCGCCGTAGCGGAACCAGCTGCCACCGATGCCGTGCAATGCGTAGCGCTCACCGTTGTCGCGCTTCGCATCGGCGATCTGCTTCCACAGGCCGATCACGTCGCCCGTGCGATCGTCGACGACGACCTGCTGGTAGGGGTATTCCCACCCCTCCAATCCCCGCATCTCCTGTCCGAGTGCGAGTTCGCGGATCTCGTCACGGCCGACGGCCATGAAATCGTCCTTGGGTCCGTAATTCCACCCGTAGGTGGCGTCCTCGGTGTACATCTCGGCCAGCGGCTTCCAGTCCTGCTCGGCCTCGGCGCGTTTGTTCGCATCGAGCCAGCGGGCAACCATCTCGTCGAGCTCAGCACGGTCGAACGTGGACATAACGTCTCCTGTCGTCAGTCTTGGGCCAGTCGCAACGCTTGGGTGGGGCAATAGCGGACAGCGGCTTCGACGTCGTCGCGCTGGCCGTCGGGGACCTCGTCGACGAGGACCTCCACGGTGCCGTGTTTGGGGACGGTGAACACGTCGGGTGCTTCCATCTCGCACATGGCGTGTCCCTGGCACAGGTCGAGATCCACTTCGATCTTCACGATTACTCCGTTTCCCGCACCCGCCGGCGGTACCGAACCGCGCACGGTTGCGCGAGCTGCACCACCATCTTCGAGTGATCGTTACGGTAGGTGTCGGAGGGCTGGGCAAGCTCGAACTCGAAGTCGCGCAGGAGTATCGAGAAGATTGCTTTGAGCTGCATCAAAGCGAACGCTGCGCCGACACACCGGTGCCTGCCCGCCCCGAACGGAATCCAGGTCCAGCGGTTGACGATGTCTTCCTGGTTCGGGTCGATGTATCGACCCGGGTCGAACACATCGGGATTCGGGAAGTCCTCGGGTATGCGATTGGAGATCGCCGGGGTGGCTCCCACGAGATCGCCCTCGGCGATGCGGTAGCCGGCCACTTCGAAGTCCGCGCGCGCCACCCGAAGCAGCAGGATCAACGGCGGGTGCATCCGCAGCGTCTCCTTGAGTACCGCCTCGAGATTCGGGATCTGCCGTAGCGCATGGAAACTCACGTCTGCGCCGTCGGAGTAGATCGCGTCGAGTTCACGGGTCACCTGCTGCATGTTCTGCGGGTTGCGCAGCAGCTCGATCAAGGCCCACGCCGCGGTGCCGGACGTCGTGTGGTGCCCTGCGAACATCATCGAGATGAAGATGCCGGTGATCTCGTCGGCGCTGAACCGTTCGTTTCCGTTCTCGTCCTTGATGGACACCAGGACGTCGAGCATGTCCCGGTCTTCCTTGCCCTCGGGGGGGTTCGCGATCCGGCCGTTCATGATTCCCTGGACCAGTTCGACGAGTCCGCGGCGGGCTTCGTCGCGGCGACGGAAGCTTTCGATCGGAGCGTAGGGGTCGACGAAGGCGAGCGCGTCGGTGCCCTTCTCGAGATCGTGGTAGAGGCGCGAGAAGCGGTCGTCGAGTTCGTCGCGGAACTTCTTGCCGATCAGGCACGCCGACGACGTGTAGATCGTCAGTTCGGCGAAGAATTCGAGGAGGTCGATCTCCCCCTCGTCGCCCCATCCGGCAATCATGTCCTGGACCTCGCGGTCGATGGTCGCCGCGTGCCCCCTCATCTGTTCGCCGCGCAGTGCCGTGTTGTGCAGCATCTCCTTGCGCCGTTCGGGGCTCGCATCGAACACGACGCCCTCCCCGAACACCGGCGTCATGAAGGGATACGCGGCCTGCTGGTCGAGGTCGTCGTCGGACGATCGGAAGAAGAACTCGTTGGCTTCGGCGCCCGAGAGCAGCACGACCTTCTTGTCGGCGAGTTGGAATATGCCGACGTCGCCGCATTCGTCGCGCACGCGGTTCATCAGAGCGATGGGGTCGGTGCGCAGTTCCTCGAGGTGTCCGTGTTCGTGTTCGCCGCCGGAGACACGAGGCGGTGCGACGGCCGTGTGGGATGGTCCGGTCACTTCTCTTCCTTCCGCAAGGGTGCTTCGGGCTGCACTTCGACGAGCACGATGTGGGCGCCGCGGGGCACGGACACCACGGTCGCGGCGGCGGCGGCGATATCCGACGCACGGAGGAAATACGGGTGGCGAGCGAAACCCCAGCGTTCCCAGTCTTCGAGGAGGGGGCCCACGACCTCGGCCGGTGCGGTCATTCCGGCACCGGTCTGAGTGGGGCCGGGCCGGACGGTGGACGCACGGACCCCGGTTCCTTCGAGTTCCATCCGCAGTTGGACGACGAGGGCTTCGAGGCCGGTCTTCGCGGCAACGTAGGCGCCCATCCGTGGGCGCGGGACGTCGGCGCAGTCCGAACCGATCACGACGAAGTCGCCTCGTTTGCGTTCGATCATTCCGGGGAGCACGCGACGCGCGAGGCGTTGGGTGCCGTTGAGGTGCACGTTCACCTGGAACTCGAACCGGTCCGGGTCCATCTCGTGGACGAGGGAGAAGTCCATGTCGCCTGCGCCGGAGACGACGATCTCGATGGGGCCGAGTGCCTCCTCCGCAGCGGTGACGAAGGCATCGACCGAGTCGGTGGACGACACGTCGAGATGGTGGGCGAACGCCTCACCGCCTTCGCCACGGATCTTCTCCGCGATGGCCTGGCACTCGTCGACCCGGCGGGCGCCAAGCGCGACCGGATGGCCGAGTTCGGCGAGCGCGTATGCGGTGGCCGTCCCGATTCCCGACGAGGCACCGCTGACGAGCGCAGGCCTGCGCGCAGGGTGTGGCTCGAATCTAGGCATGTCGCTCCGTCACTTTCATGGGGAGGGCGGCGAAGCCGCGAACATTGGTGGAGTGGACCCGTTCGGTGCGGTCGAAGTCGATCTCGTAGTCGGCGACCCGGCGCGCGAATTGTTCGAGTGCGATGTTCGCCTCGAGTCGTGCGAGGTGAGCTCCGAGGCAAAAGTGCACTCCCGCGCCGAAACTCGCGAGCTTGCCTGCGATGTCGCGGCCGAGGCGGAAGTCGTCGGCGTCGTCGAACACCTCGGAGTCGCGGTTGGCGGACCCGATGAGCAACAGCACCTTGTCGCCGGAGCGGATCGTGGCGCCGTGCAGGTCGATATCTGCCGTGGCAGTGCGAGCGACGAGCTGGCTCGACGTGTCGTAACGCAGGGTTTCTTCGACCCATTCGGGCGCACGGTCCGGGTCCGAAAGCACCTGCGACACTTCGTCCTTGTTCCGAGCTCCCCAGTAGAGCGCATTGCCGAGGAGTTTGGTGGTGGTTTCGTTTCCGGCGACCACCATGAGGAACATGAACCCGATGATCTCGTCGTCGTCGAGCCGGTCGCCGTCGATCTCGGCGTCGAGCAGAGCCGAGGTGAGATCGGTCGTCGGCGACTTCCGGCGCTCCGTGATCATGTCCGCGTAGTAGCCGACGAGATGCAGCGACGCTTCCATCGCCGAGACCGGGACGTCGAGCACACCCTCGTCCCGATGCACGACGAGATCGGCGAGTCTCCTGACCTCGGCACGGTCGGCCTCGGGAACTCCCATCAGTTCGGAGATCACGTCCATCGGCAGTCTGGCCGCGAAATCGCCGATCCAGTCGAATTCACCGCTGGCGAGCGCGGGTTCGAGATGCCCGAGAGTGAGCTCGAGAGTCCGATCCTGCAGTTCCGCGACTCGGCGCGGGGTGAACCCCTTCGAGACGAGCTGACGCATGCGCATGTGCCGCGGGTCGTCCATGGCAAGGAACGACATCACCTTGTAGGCGTTGGGCCCGTACGCAGCCGGATCGAGCGAAACACCGTTCGCACTGGACAACCGCGCGTTGTCGCGGAAGCCGGCGACGACGTCGGCGTGTCGCGACAACGCCCAGAAGTTCAGGTCGGGGTTGTAGTAGAGCGGCGCTTCCTCGCGAAGCCGACGATAGGTCGGATACGGATCTTCGTGAAAGCCGTAGTCGTATGGATCGAACGTCGGCGGGTCGAGCGATACGAGCTCCGAGGGAGCCTGGATCATGGATCACTCCAATAACAGTCGGGCCGAGATTTCCAGCCTGTCGGCAAGCTTTTCGTATGTTCCGTAACCCATTCCCGCTCGCACGAGCGCACCGGCATAGAGAAGCTCGAGCGCCTCGACTTCGTCGGGATCGGAGCCGTCCCCGAGTGCGGCGGAGAGCCTTTCGCGGATGTCGAGACCGATTCGGGCGCGTAGATGCTCGACGTCGGGGTCGCGACCGAGCAACGCGCTCGTGACGGCGGCAGCCAGTTCCGGTTCGTCGGCCATGAGCAGCGCGACTCCCCTCAGCACCGCCACCACGCGATCGGCACGATCCGCTTCGTCGGAGAGCTCGACGGGGGCGGCGGCGAGCCGTCGCCAGAAGACCTCCGCGACCAGATGCTCCTTGGACGAGAAGTACGTGTAGGCGGTCGCGGGGGCGACACCTGCCCGCGCGGCGACGATACGGACGGTCAGTCCTGCGAATCCTTCTTCTCCCAGCACCTCGACGGCGGCCTGCGTGAGCCGCTGCACGGTGTCGGCCTGTCGTTCGGTGAGCCGACGTCGGGTGGATTCGAGATTCACATTTCTGGACACGTGTCTGGACATTACTACGGCAACTGTCGTCCGGCAATGGTCGCCGACCATCTCGCGCATGAATTCATCCCTGACGTGGGTAGATCCGTACCGGCATGGCCTTGATTCCGTTGATGAAGTTCGATCGCAGACGCCGAGCGGGCCCCGCCGGCTCGATGCGGTCGAGCCGCGTCGCGAGAGTGTCGAACATGATCTTCAACTCGAGGCGCGCCAGGTGCGCACCGAGACAGAAGTGCACCCCGGTACCTCCGAATGCCACATGCGGGTTGTCGTCCCGCGCGATGTCGAAGACGTGGGGGTCGTCGAACACGTCGGCGTCGCGGTTGGCGCTCGGGTAGTAGACCACCACCTTGTCGCCCCGCTGCACCGGCTGCTCCCCGATCGCCGCCGGGCAGGTCGGGGTACGGCGGAAGCCGATCACAGGGCTGACCCAACGCAGGATCTCTTCCACCGCGCTCACCACGAGCTCCGGTTCGCCCTGGAGGCGCCGCCACTGGTCGGGATGCTCCATGAAGGCCTGCACCCCTCCGGAGATCGCGTTGCGGGTCGTCTCGTTCCCCGCGATCACGAGGAGCACGAAGAACATGTCGAATTCCATCTCGGTAAGCGTGTCGCCGTGCTCGTCCGGAGTGATGAGCTTGGTGACGATGTCGTCGCGGGGCTCGATACGTCGCCGCGCTGCGATCTCGTTCGCATACAGAAAGACCTCTGCCGCAGCAAGTTCGCCGTCCTCCCGAGTGCTGCCGTACTCCGGATCGTCCCAGCCGATCATTCTGTTCGACCAGTCGTAGAGTTTGCCGACGTCCTCGGCAGGTGCTCCGAGCAGCGCGGCGATCACCTCGAGCGGCAAAGGTGCGGCCGCGACCGGAACGAAGTCGACGACCTGCCCGTCGCGGCCCGCTTCGATCAGGTCGTCGACCACGCGCGCACAGATGTCGCGAATGTGGCCCTCGAGCTGCTTGATCACGCGCGGTGTGAATCCGCGGCTGACGAGCTG
>NZ_JBHWWZ010000063.1:0-26565 GCF_042730275.1 Rhodococcus sp. NPDC060086 | reverse complement strand
CGCAGAATTCTGCGTCGGCCACCGTCTTCGTCTCACGAAGTGAGGTCGTGCTCAGAAAATTACGGGCACGCAGGCGTCTGCAGAGCCGCGAGCGAGACGATCGCGCACGCGTTGTCCTGCGACAGCTTCCAGTAGCCGTCCTCGGCAACGAACATGACCGTGCCCGTGGAGACCTGATCGCCGATGGCGGTCTCGATACCGGCGGTCGCGGTGCCGTCCTGGTTGTCGTTGATGTCGATGATGGTGACCTGGGCACCGGCCTGCTGCGCAGCTGCGGCGACCTGGTCGATCAGCGTCGGATCGAGCTCTGCACCCTGCACGAGGTTCTGCTTCTCCTCGGCCGGGATGCTGCCGTCGAAGGCCTGATCGAGCTGAGCCTGCAGTTCCTCGACGGTGGGCACCGGCGGGTACTCGGACGCGACCTCAGTGGTCGTCGTGGCTGCCGATGAGGCTGCCGCGGTCGTCTCGGTCGAGCTTCCGTCGTCCGAGCTGCAGGCAGTCATCGTGAGGGCGGCGGCGAGGGCCACCGTAGCGACGGTGATCTTGCGAAGCTTCAAAATTCTCGTCCTTCTCGTTCTCGAAACGAACACGACGTTCGTGCTCGGTCATCCAGCAGCGGATGGTCCACCGCGACAGCGGGTCGTCCGCAAGAGTACCCGGCGGTAGTGAGAGAACAATGAGGGCCGCAGGAGCGAGTGTCAGTGCAGGCTCGAGAGTGGATCGGCCGGTTCGAGCAACGGATCTACCTCGTCCAATGTCCGTGCCGACCCAGGGCCTGTGGACCTCGTTTCGAACCTCACGGTGACGACACCGTGGCCGGCCCCCTGGACCCAGCCGTGCCCGAAATCGGGATGTCGGACGTCGGTTCCGGGCCGCCAGCGCCGATCCGGCACCTGCGGCGACGAGACAGCATCATCGTCGACCGGGCCGTCGCACGACGCCTCGGGGTCGAGGGCGTCGAGTTCCGGAAAGAGTGAATCCTGCGCGATCGTCGACAGCCCTGCGAAACCGACGCCGACGAGTCTGATGGGGCCGATCTCGAGTGGGTCGAGCGCGAGGCGTTGGGCCGCAGCGGTGAGGACCTGCACGTCCTCGGTGGCGTACGGCAATGTCGTCGAACGGGTGAGAATCGACATGTCGGACTTGCGAAGTTTGAGGACGACGGTCCGCGCGGCACGTCCGTCCTTACGTAACCGTTCGTGGGCAGCGGCCGCACTTGTGACCACGGCGCGACGCAGGTGCGGCAACGCCACGATGTCGGTGGGATAGGTGGTTTCGGCACTGACCTGTTTGGCTTCGGCACGTTCGACCACGGGGCGGCCGTCGAGTCCGTTGGCGAGCCGGTGCAGGCCGGGCCCTACGGTCGCGCCGAGAATGGACGCCGCTTCGGTGCCGGGCAGCGCGGCGAGATGACCGATGGTGTCGATACCGAGTTTGCGCAGGCGCTCCTCGGCCACCGGACCGATACCCCACAGACTGCGCACGGGAAGTCCGTGCAGCAGCGTGAGTTCTTCCTCCGGTCGCACGACGAGCAGTCCGTCCGGTTTGGCCAGCCCGGACGCGATCTTCGCGATCTGTTTCCCCGACCCCGCACCGATCGAAGCCACGAGACCTGTCTTCTGCAGTACCTCCGCCCGCAGCTCCGCACAGAAGCGGTCCGCGTCCTCGGCGGAGGCACCGGCCAGTTCCGCGGGTTCGGCGAACGCCTCGTCGAGCGAGAGCGTCTCGAGGACCGGCACTCGTGAACGCAGGGTGTCGAACACCGCAATGCTCAATTCTCGGTACACGGCACCGCGCGGAGGGAGAACGATCCCGCCTGCCCCGACAAGCCTGCGTGCCCGGCTCATCGGCATCGCCGAGCGGGCACCGTAGTGGCGTGCTTCGTAACTCGCGCCCGCCACGACCCCGCGTGCTCCGAGTCCGCCGACCAGCACCGGCCGACCCCGAAGGGTCGGCCGGGTCAGCTGCTCGGCGGACGCGAAGAAGGCGTCGAGGTCCACGTGGAGAACCCAGCGCCGAGTGGAGGCGGAGGTCATTCCAGCACCGTATGTGTGGGCACCAACCTGCTCATGCCCGCGGGCGCCTCAGGCCTTGCTGATCGTGGCGCGTACCCCTTCACCGAGTTCGACCGCGCCGTCCCCTGCGGGAGCAAGTTCGAACGTGGTGGCGAGAACTTCACCTGCGATCAGCTCGCGGTGCTCGGTTGCCCAATCTGCGCGGTCCGCGGGAACCTCGAACTGCACGGCGATCCGATCCGAGACGTCGAGCCCGAGGTTGCGTCGCGCATCCTGCAGTTCGCGGATGCGGTCCTTCGCCCAGCCCTCGGCCTCGAGTTCCTCGGTGACCGTCGAGTCGAGCACCACGAGTCCGGCGCCCCCGGGCAGTGCCGCGGTCGATTCCGGTTCTGCAGCAACGAGGCGGGTGGTGAACTCCTCCGGCAGCAGCGTGATGCCGGCCGCGGTGACGGTGCCGTCCGCGTTCTCGGACCAGTCGCCGGACTTGACGGCCTTGATGACCTTCTGGACGTCCTTGCCGAGCCTCGGACCTGCCGCTCGAGCGTTGACGACAACCTCGAATCGGCCGTGCGACTCGACGTCGTCGGTCAAGACGACGTTCTTGACGTTGACCTCGTCCTTCACCAGATCGACGAACGACTCCAGCGCAGAGGAGCCCGCGCTGGCAACGGTGACTGCGGGAAGCGGCAGTCGCACGCGCAGCTGCTGCGCCTTGCGCAGCGACAGCACGGTCGAGCACACCGTTCGCACATCGTCCATCGCCGAGACCAGGTCGGCGTCGGCGGGCAGTTCCTGAGCGGCCGGCCAGTCGGCCAGATGCACGGAACGCCCTCCGGTCAGCCCGCGCCAGATCACCTCGGTCGCCAGCGGCAACAGCGGGGCCGCGAGCCGGGAGACGACTTCGAGCACCGTGTGCAGGGTGTCGATCGCGTCGTCGTCCTCGTCCCAGAACCGCGACCGGGACCGACGCACGTACCAGTTGGTCAGCGCGTCACAGAAGGTACGCACCTCGTCGCACGCGCCTGCGATGTCGATCACGTCGAGCGCCTCGGTGACGGCGTCGCGGGTCGCGGCGAGTTTCGCCAGGATGTACCGATCGAGGACGTGGGGCGAGTCGGTGCGCCAGGTGCCGGCCTTCGGTGCGTACAGCTGCAGGAAGCTCCACGCATTCCACAACGGCAGCAGAGCCTGACGCACACCCTCGCGGATGCCTTGTTCCGTGACGACGAGGTTGCCGCCGCGCAGGATCGGCGACGACATGAGGAACCAGCGCATGGCGTCGGAGCCGTCGCGCGCGAACACCTCGTTGACGTCCGGGTAGTTACCCTTGGACTTGCTCATCTTGAGCCCGTCCTCGCCGAGGACGATGCCATGCGCGGCAACACATTTGAACGCCGGCCGGTCGAACAGCGCTGTCGCGAGGACGTGCAGGGTGTAGAACCACCCGCGGGTCTGCCCGTTGTACTCGACGATGAAATCACCCGGGAAGTGCGAGTCGAACCAGTCGGTGTTCTCGAACGGGTAATGCACCTGCGCGAACGGCATGGATCCCGACTCGAACCAGCAGTCGAGCACCTCGGGAACCCGGCGCATCGTGGACTTCCCGGTCGGGTCGTCCGGGTTGGGCCGGGTGAGCAGATCGATCATCGGACGGTGCAGATCATCGGGGCGCACGCCGAAGTCGCGCTCGAGATCGTCGAGCGAGCCGTAGACATCGACGCGGGGGTACTCGGGGTCGTCGGACACCCACACCGGGATCGGGCTTCCCCAGTAGCGGTTACGGCTGATGTTCCAGTCGCGGGCGCCTTCGAGCCACTTGCCGAACTGACCGTCTCGGATGTGCTCGGGTACCCAGGTGATCTCCTGATTCAGCTCGACCATGCGGTCGCGGAACCGGGTGACCGCAACGAACCACGAGGGCACGGCCATGTAGATCAGCGGCTGGCCCGAACGCCACGAGTGGGGGTAGGAGTGCTCGATCGTCTCGTGCCGCAACAGCTTTCCGGCTGCCTTGAGGTCCTTGATGATGACCGGGTTCGCGTCGAATACCTGCAGGCCCTCGTAGGGCGGCACCATCGAGGTGAACTTGCCGCCCGGATCGAGGGGTTGCACCAGCTCGATGCCGTTGCGCTGGCAGTATTCCATGTCCTCTTCACCGAATGCCGGTGCGAGGTGGACGATTCCGGTCCCGGAATCGGTGGTCACGTACTCGGCTGCGATCACCTGATGCGCGTTCTCGCGACCCACGAAGAAATCGAACGGCGGTTCGTACGCAAGACCCACGAGATCGGTGCCGGCGTACTCGGCCAGCACCTCGGGTTCGTCACCCAGTTCGCGCGTGTAGTGACCGAGGCGGTCCTTCGCCAGCAGATAGGTCTTCGCCTGGTCGCCCTCACCGGCGCGGACGGAGACGTAGGTGATCTCGGGGTGCACCGCGATCGCGAGGTTCGACGGGAGGGTCCACGGCGTCGTGGTCCAGATGAGGGCGTTGGCCCCGTCCAGTTCGGTGCCCGGCGCGCGCAGCACCATGTCGACGGTGACCGCCGGGTCCTGGCGCATCTTGTACGCGTCGTCGAGCCGGGTTTCCTGGTTCGACAGCGGCGTCTGCTCGTACCAGCTGTAGGGCAGCACGCGGAAGCCCTGGTAGATCAGGCCTTTGTCGTGCAGTGATTTGAACGCCCACATGACCGACTCCATGAAGTCCAGGTCGAGCGTCTTGTAGTCGTTGTCGAAGTCCACCCAGCGGGCCTGACGGGTGACGTAGTCGCGCCACTCCCCCGTGTAACGCAGCACCGACTGCTTGCAGTACGCGTTGAACTCGGCCAGGCCCATCGTGTCGATCTCGGACTTGTCCTTGATACCGAGTTGCTTCTCGGCTTCCAGCTCGGCAGGCAGACCATGGGTGTCCCACCCGAATCGCCGGTCGACCTTCTTACCGAGCATCGTCTGGAATCGTGGCACGACGTCCTTGACGTAGCCGGTGAGTAGATGCCCGTAATGCGGAAGCCCGTTGGCGAACGGGGGGCCGTCGTAGAAGACGAACTCCTCGCCGCCCTCACGATGGGAGATGGAGGCCTTGAAGGTGTCGTCCTCGGCCCAGCGCGCGAGGACACGCTCCTCGAGATCGGGGAAGTCGACACCGGCGTCCTTGGCGACGCCGTAGTCGACCTTCGGATACCCGCCGGTCGCTGCAGTGGGATTGACGTTCTCGGTCACCGCGTGGCTCCTCCGTGCCTCACATTCTCGGCACGGGGACGACCACCGCGCATTCTGCACGGTCACCGCGGTACCACCCCGCTTGCACTCTCCGGAAGCGTCCGGAATGTGCCTCTTCGTTCGGGCTGTGACGCGCCCACCCGTTCGGTTCTACTGAGCGCCTCGCGAATGCAGCCGCATTCGCTCGACACCGTTCTTCCGAAGACTCCCCGGTGATGGCCGGATCGACGCCGTCCCGCACGCGCGGGAAACAACAGTATGTGCACTGCCTCTATCGACACTGTCTCTATCGCACAGTACTCGTGTGCCCATTGTAGGCAGCGCTGGTCATTCTCGTGAATCGTGCTGTTCGTCGCCTTGCGCAGGCCGCGAATTCGGGGTGGCGCGACGACGCGCGGCGTTGCCCGGCGTCGATGGATCGCGCGACGTGAGAGAACTCGCAAGTAGGATCACGGCCCCGACGACGCACACTGCGATACAACCCCAGGCCCACGCGACGGATCCGGTCATCAAGGCAATGACGAGAAGACCGAATCCGATCGCTGCGAGCACCAACGTCATGACGAGCACGAGTCCTCCTCAACCGAGGTGCGGAACCAGGCCCGGGACCTCGATCAGCTGTTGCCCTTGGCGAAGGACGACGAACCGAACGACGACGAGTTGGACTGATTGAACGCATCCGCACCGCTGTCCACCGGCACCGCGGAACCGCGCTGCTCGAGCTCTTCGAGCTGCGATTCGAGGTACGACTTCAGGCGCACGCGGTATTCGCGCTCGAACGTCTTGAGGCGTTCGATCCGGTCTTCGAGAACGGAGCGCTGCTGGTTGATCGTCGCCATGATCTCGGTGTGCTTCTTCTCGGCATCCGCCTGCAGACCGTCCGCCTTCTCCTTGGCCTGACGGAGCTGCGTCTCGGACCGCGTACGTGCGTCGGAGAGCATCGCGTCGGACTTCTGGCGGGCGTCGGCGATCATCGCTTCGCTGCGCGTACGCGCATCGGAGACGAGCTGTTCGGAGTTCGTGCGGGCATTGCGCACCAACTCTTCGGCTTCGGTCTTGGCATCGCCGGTGAGGCGATCTGCCATCTCCTGCGCCAGACCGAGCACCTTCGCGGCCTGCATGCTCGCGTCGCCGGACGGCGCAGCCGCCGCGACCGGCGCGGGCGTGGGTGCCGGGGCAGGTACCGGAGCGGGCTCCGGCTTGGGAGGTTCGACGACCCGCGGCGGTTCCGGCTTCGCCGGTACCGCTGCCTGTGCGGCAGTGCGCGGCGCCTTCTTCGCCTGGGCAAGCTCCTGGTCGAGTTCCGCGACGCGCTGGCGCAGGTCGGCGTTCTCCTCGATCAGGGACGTCAACTCCTGCTCGACGAGATCGAGAAAAGCGTCGACCTCATCCTCGTTGTATCCGCGCTTCCCGATCGGAGGCTTGCTGAACGCGACATTGTGCACATCAGCTGGTGTCAGCGGCATGGAAGGGTCCCTTCACGCGTCAAATAAGCGGTCAAGCAGGCGTTCCGTAGTTCAGACAGTGCGTCACGCGTATCAAAACCCACTGTATATGGCATTCCATTCTGGCACATCGGAGAGCGCGAAGGCCCAGCGACGGCGCCGCGTCGGCGCATCTCAGATCCCCCCGCTCCGCGGGATGAACGCCATCAGGAAGTACACGATGAACAGCAAGACCATGATGGATAGGTCGAGCCGGATCCCGCCCAGATTGAGCGGGGGGATGAGACGCCTCAGTAGCTTCACCGGCGGGTCGGTGACCGTGAAGATCGCTTCCAGGATCACCACGACGAATCCCGTCGGCTTCCAATCCCGCGCGAAGGTTCTGATGAACTCGACAATGATTCGTCCGATCAGCAGAAGCCAGAAGATGAACAGCAGGAAGTACAGCACATCGAATACGGCCACCCGACCACTCTGCCCGACGAACCCGAACCGATCCAAACCGAAACGCCCGGCCTGCAGTTATCTGCATCACGCCGAGCGTTTCGTTTGCGTTCGAGGGAGTCGGAGACGGCGCCGGGGCGCGGCACCGAGCGGTGTTATTGCTGACTGTAGAAGCCGGTCTCCGCGATGCGGCGGCGTTCCTCCGCGGACACATCGATGTCGGCGGGCGACAGCAGGAAGACTTTCGTCGCCACCTTGTCGAAGGACCCGCGCAGGGCGAATGCCAGTCCGGCCGCGAAGTCGACCAGCCTCTTCGCGTCGGCATTGCTCATCTCGACGAGATCCATGATCACCGGGGTTCCGTCACGGAACCGCTCACCGATCGTGCGTGCCTCGCCGTAATCGCGCGGACGCAGCGTCGTGATCTTCGACAACGGACCTCCTTCATCGAACAGCGCGCCGCGCCGCGCCTCGGTCCGCTCGAGTCGCGATTCGGGGGCAAGTGTGGACCGCGCGGGGGATCGCGCCGGAGCCGCGGCCGGACGCGGGGCGCGGGCAGTGATCGGCTCGACCCGGGCGCTGCGCGCCGGCGGGTCGTACCGATCGAAGTCGTCTTCCGCGAAATCACGCTCGGGCTCGTCCCGCCGCGGAGCGGGATACTCTTCCCGGCGCGGAGCCGAATATGCGCCGTACGGCTGGTCGCCGTAGTCGCGCTCACGGCGGGGGCTCGCCGGGTCGTCGAGGTAGTCGTCCTCGTAGTCCTCGAGCGGGACCATTCCGAAGTAGGCCTTGAACTTGTGGAGCGTGCTCATCGATCGCCCTTCCCTCGCGCGGCGGTTGAGATTCAGGCTAACGGTCGCGGACCCAACACTCCCGTTCCGACACGCACGCATGTCGAACCGTGGCGCACGGCATGTTCGAGATCACCCGACATCCCGGCGGACAGCTCGCGTGCCGCGGGGTGACGTTGCCGCAGCTGCGCCCCCAGTTCCGCGAGCGTCTCGAACGACTCGTCGAGGTCCGCGCCGAGTGGCGGCACCCCCATCAGGCCGGCCAGCTCGAGACCGTCCGCCGCGGCCACCTCATCGGCAAGGACATCGAGACCGTCAGCGGGGACGCCACCGCGTTGTGGGTCGCCATCGAGACTGACCTGCAGCAGGACCCGCAACGGCTCGGTTCGGTCACCGGCGGCGAGTGCCGCCGTCGCCCCCGCCGCAAGAGCCCCGGCGAGCCGGGCGCTGTCGACCGAGTGCACGGTGTGCGCCCACCGGGAAACCGAACGGGCCTTGTTCCGTTGCAGCCGCCCGATCATGTGCCACTGCACGGTAGGGTCGGGGACAGTCTCCCGGAACTGTTCGATCTTGGTGTGTGCTTCCTGCTCACGCGATTCTCCGAACGCGCGGCATCCCAACTCGTACAGCAGGACCGCGTCCGACGCCGGGAAGAACTTTGTGACAGTCAACAATCCGACGTCGGACGGTTCGCGTCCGCACGCACGGGCCGCGTCGTCCAACCTGCTCCGGACCGCGGCGAGTCCGCGAGCGAGCTCATCGCGCCGGGCCTGCGTCGCCGCCTCGCTCACTGCGGACCTTCCTCGAGCCAGACGACGGAGGCGAACCTGCCGGTGGGCGCCTCCCTACGGTGGCTGAACAAGGTCGGGTCCTCGATGGTGCATCGTGGGTCCTCGGCCACGCCCGCGACACCGTGTTCGAGCAACTGCCTGCGCAGGCCCGCGCGAAGATCCAGCCCGGGAGTGCCCTTGGCCGTGCGGGTTGCGCTGCCGGGAAGGTGCGCTTCGACGTCCCGGCGCATCGCGGCGGGCACCTCGTATCGGCGACCGCTCGCCGCGGGGCCCAGGAATGCCCCGATGCGGTCCCGCCGCGCACCCAGTTCGACCATCGCATCGAGGACCCGCGGGATGATACCGATACGGGCACCGATGCGTCCCGCGTGCGCGGCGGCCACGACAGCGGCCTCCTCGTCGGAGAGCAGCACCGACACGCAGTCGGCACTGAGGGTGACGAGCGCGAGACCGCTCGTCGTGGTGACGAGGGCGTCGGTCGCGGGGACCGGTTCCGTCACCGGACCGTCCACCACGGTGACGGTACGGCTGTGGATCTGCTCCATCCACACGAACCGCTCGGGAGGCAGGCCGAGGACCGCAGCCAATCGTTGCCGATTGGCTGCGACGGCTGCAGGATCGTCCCCCACGTGGTCGCCGAGGTTGAAAGAGTCGTACGGAGCTGCCGAGACCCCGCCGGCTCGTGTGGTCACGACCCGGCGGGTACGTACCCCGGGGCGAGGTGCCGTCAACGCCGCATGAAGATCGGTACGTCCACGTCGTCGTCGCCATCGTCGTCGACCTCGACCGAGCGGGCGGCTCCACCGGCCGGGGGAAGCCCGCCGGATGCCGGGGCCGGCTCACGCACCGGCGCTTCGTCCGCACCGCCACGATCGGGTCGGCCGAGTTCACCTGCGCGCCCTGCACCGACGGCGCCGGGTCGCGAACCCTGCTGCGGGTTCTGCTGTCCCTGTGACTGCTGGGACTGTTGCTGACCGGGGCCTGCTTCGACGGGTCGTCGCGCCGGGGTACCTCCGTCGAAGCCCGCGGCGATCACCGTGACACGAACCTCGTCGCCGAGCGAGTCGTCGATGACGGTGCCGAAGATGATGTTGGCATCGATGTGTGCGGCCTCCTGCACCAGCGACGCTGCTTCGTTGATCTCGAACAGTCCGAGGTCGGAACCACCGGCGATCGACAGCAGCACGCCGCGCGCACCCTCCATCGACGCTTCGAGGAGCGGTGAATTGATCGCGGCTTCGGCAGCCTTGATCGCACGGCCCTCGCCCCGAGACGAACCGATGCCCATGAGCGCACTGCCCGCCCCGGACATGACCCCCTTGACGTCGGCGAAGTCGACGTTGATCAGACCGGGGGTGGTGATGAGATCGGTGATGCCCTGGACACCGTTGAGGAGGACCTCGTCGGCGGATCGGAATGCGTCCATGAGGCTCACCGCAGCGTCGCCCAGCTGGAGCAGCCGGTCGTTGGGGATGACGATGAGGGTGTCGCACGATTCGCGCAGCGCCTGAATACCGGTGTCGGCCTGACCGCCACGCCGCTTGCCCTCGAAGGAGAAGGGACGCGTGACGACACCGACCGTCAGCGCACCGAGCTTGCGCGCAATGCTGGCCACGACGGGCGCGCCACCGGTGCCGGTGCCACCACCCTCACCCGCGGTGACGAACACCATGTCGGCGCCCTTGAGCACCTCTTCGATTTCGTCCTTGTGGTCTTCGGCGGCCTTGCGGCCGACCTCGGGGTCGGCCCCGGCGCCGAGGCCGCGGGTCAATTCGCGCCCGACGTCGAGCTTGACGTCGGCGTCGGACATGAGGAGTGCCTGTGCATCGGTGTTGACCGCGATGAACTCGACTCCCTTGAGTCCCTGCTCGATCATGCGGTTGACCGCGTTCACGCCGCCACCGCCGATACCGACGACCTTTATTACGGCGAGGTAGTTGTGCGGGGGCGTCATGGGCTCTCGCCTTCCTGGGATTTCGGGTTCACACTTCGATCGATCTTCTTGCGGTACCCGACAAACCCTCAACCATAGCTTTAAGGTTATGTCAAGTACCCGACTGTTGCGAAACGCTATGGCACAGCGACCCGAATCCGCCAGCAGACTCGCCGACGACACGCCACCAATTTCATACCGACCATCTCACCGCACCGTCGGAAGGCCCGGACTGGCGACATCGAACTGCTGACCGGGCTGTGTCAGGAGCGGCAGAATCACCGCGGCCTTACGATCCGAATGCGCCACACCACCCCATACGACCACTCGACCGTCGACCAGTATGAGGGAGATATCCGAGTCCGAACCCGCCGTGATCTCCTGCACCTGCACGGCCAGTTCGGGTGGGAGCAGTCCGATCACCTGCACCGCGGCCTCCGTCGCGGGGTCACCGGTGCCCGGAGATCCTGTGACGAGCCGGGGCGTGAGCAGCGGTGGCGGTTCCACTGCGAAGTCCACACCTTCCGCATCGACGGAGTGCGTGCCGTCCGGGGCATCGAAATACACCACCGCGACACGCTCGACGACGGTCACTCGCACGGTGGAGGGATAGACCCGCTGTACCCGGACCGACGCGGCACGAGGTAGCGCCGATGCGACACGTTGCGCTGCCTCGGCCGTACCCACCTGGAGAAGCGGCGTCCCGTCGGCGATGTTCAGGGATTCGAGCACTTCCTCACGAGTGATGATGTCGTTGCCCGTCACCTCCACCGAGCGCACCGACAGCAACGGCGAGGTCCATGCCACCACGATCGCTGCGAGCAGAGCGATCACCACGACGCCACCGATGAGCACCGTGCGCAGCCGCACCGAACGGCCCGAGGGACGCCGCGCCGCGTTGCCCGCTCCGGTTGCCTCGTCGCGCTCGGCTCTCCTGGCGCGGTGGGCGGTTACGCGTTCACCGCGAGCGGGTCTCCCGCGGCGGGTTGCTCTACGCTCGGTGGTCTCCGTGGAATCGGGTGTCACGAACCGCTCGACTCGGTTCCCGGGCCCGTGGACCGGAAGCGGCCGGGTTTGCTGTGCAGGGCATCGAGGATCTGGCGCCCCAGCATCGTGACGTCACCCGCCCCCATCGTGATGACGATGTCGCCGGGGCGGCTCAGGCGCGCCACCTGCCGAGGTACGAGCGAGAGGTCCGGTTGGTAGTGCACGGGCTTCGAGACCGCCTGCGCGACCAATGCGCCGCTCACACCTGGAATCGGTTCTTCGCGGGCACCGTAGACGTCGAGGACCACTACTTCGTCGGCCAGATCCAGGGCGGCACCGAATTCCGTCGCGAACGTTTCGGTGCGCGAGTACAGATGCGGCTGGAACACGACGATCACCCGGGGACGCTCGGTACCCGACTCGGTATAGCGCAACGGCTCCCCCGCCACCAGTTCTGCAGCCGCCGCAAGAACGGCGCGGACCTCGGTCGGGTGGTGTGCGTAGTCGTCGAAGACGCGGACACCCTGTTCACGACCGCTGAACTGGAATCGCCGGTGGACACCGCCGAAACCTGCAAGTCCTTCGATCGCCTCATCCACGGATGCCCCGGCCTCGAGTGCTGCCAGCAGAGCGGCGAGCGCATTGAGGGCCATGTGCCTGCCCGGCACCGACAGGCGGACGGTGCGTGGAGTGTCCTCGCCTGCGAGGTGAAATTCGGCGACGCCGCCGATGTCCTTGGCCTCCCACGCGAGCAGACGCACTCCGACCGTGACACCGTGGACAACCTCGTCCGTGCCGATGACGTCGGCCGTGCCGTACCCGGCGACCCGGAGATCGGAACGACCGAGTGCGACGACGCGCTCGGCCAGCGCGGCCGACCCCGTGTCGTCGAGGCAGACGATGAGCGTGCCACCCGGGACGACCTTGGCTACGAAGTCGTCGAACACCTGGGTGTATGCCTCGGCGGTACCGAAGTAGTCGAGGTGATCGGGTTCGACGTTCGTCACGATCACGACGTTCGGGTCGTACTGGAGCAGCGAACCGTCGCTCTCGTCGGCTTCCGCGACGAAGACGTCGCCGCTGCCGTGGTGGGCGTTGGTGCCGGATTCGTTGAGCTCGCCACCGACAGCGAACGACGGATCGAACCCGCAGTGCTGGAGGGTCACCACCAACATCGACGTGGTCGATGTCTTGCCGTGCGTGCCGGAGACCAGGAATGTGCGGTACTCGCGCATCAGAGCCGCAAGCACTGCGGGTCGTAGCAGGACGGGGATGCCCCGGTCGTGGGCCTCGACGAGTTCGGGATTGTCCTTCGGGATCGCGGCATGCGTCGTGACGACCGCGGTCGGTCCGCCGTCGATCAGGTCGAGCGCCTCGGCGTGATGACCGATCCGGACCTGCGCTCCCCGCGCGCGGAGGGCGAGAACCCCTCGACTCTCCTTGGCATCCGATCCGGACACCTCACCACCGCGAGCGAGCAGGATCCGGGCGATGCCCGACATTCCCGCACCGCCGATCCCCACCATGTGCACCCGCTGAAGTTCGGCGGGCAGCTGCGCGCTCATTCTCGACTCCTGTTCGGTTCCACGCCGGCGACCGCCAGCACGATCCGGGCCACTTCGGCTGCGGCACTGCGGTGTCCGGCGGCCGCCGCGTTACGTCCCATCTCGGCGAGCCTGCCTGGATCACCCAGCAACGGCGTGACCGTCTCGGCCACGAACGCCGGCGTGAGCTCGGCGTCTGCCACGATCATTCCACCTCCGGCCGAGGCGATCGGCCGGGCATTGAGTTCCTGCTCGCCATTGCCGTGCGGTAGAGGCACGTAGACGGCCGGCAGGCCCACCGCGGAGACCTCGGCAACCGTCATCGCGCCGGAGCGGCAGACCACCGCGTCCGCCGCCGAGTACGCGAGGTCCATTCGTTCGAGATACGGCACGGCCACGTAGGGCGCCGTGGCATGGCCCGGGTGTGTGGGGACGTCGACGGTGTTCTTCGGGCCGTGCGCGTGCAGGACCGCGACACCGGCCTCTGCGAGACCTGCTGCGGCACCGACCACTGCGTCGTTGAGGGACCGTGCGCCCTGGGAACCGCCGAACACCAGCAGAACCGGTACATCGTCAGGGAGTCCGAAGTGGCGGCGTGCCTCGGAACGCAGCGACGCACGGTCGAGTTCGGTGATCGAGGACCGCACCGGGATCCCCACGATCTCCGGCTCGCCCTTCCGGACGATGCCGGATCCCGGGACGGCCGCGAGCACTCGGGCAGCGCGCAGGGCACCGATCTTGTTGGCGATTCCGGCACTGGCGTTCGCTTCGTGGACGACGACCGGGATACGACGTCTGCGACGCAGCACTCCCCCGCCCGCCGCGAGGTACGCGGGAAGCGCGACGTAACCGCCGAAGCCAACGACGACATCCGCGTCGACCCGGTCGAGGATCTCGCGCGTGCGTCGGACGGACGCCACCACCCGCGCGGGTAGTTTGAGCAGGTCGAGGGTGGGTTTACGTGGCAACGGCACCGGAGGAATCAGTTCGAGCGTGTACCCGCGACGCGGGACGAGTGTCGTCTCGAGGCCGCGTGAGGTACCGAGTGCCGTCACTGTGGCGCCCGGTACGAGATCGCGAATCGCGTCGGCCACCGCGAGGGCAGGCTCGATATGCCCGGCCGTGCCGCCTCCTGCCACCACGACGGACAGTGCTGGCTTGTCCCCACTCACCTACGATTTCCTCGCTCTCCGGTCCTGCCGTTCCCGTCACGCCTTCGAGTGTTCTGCGAAGCCGCGCGGCCGTTCTTCTTTCGTTCTGGTTGGGCGCTGCGGGCGCGGGCGCCCCCGGTGCCACGCGCTCGAGCGCTGTCCGCTGCGCGACGGGTGTCGGTGGCGACGGGTGCGCGTCGTGTCCGTGTTGCCACCGCGGTTCCGCTGCGTGCGCGGGGGTTGCCACCGCCGCGCGGAGACCCCTGTCGGCGGTTCGACCCGCCTCGTGCGTCACCGCGCGCGGGACGGTAGGCCTCGGGTCTGCGGATCTTCATGATTCGAGCCAGTCGCCCATCGTGACCTGCGTGTAGTGCAGCGATCGCCTCTGGTTCGTGTCTCGCGGCGTTCGCGATCAGACCGAACATGAGCAGTGTCGTGACGGTGGATGTGCCCCCGGCCGATACCAGCGGAAGCTGCAGTCCGGTCACAGGCAGGAGCCCGACCACGTACCCGATGTTGATGAAGGCCTGGCCGATGATCCATACCGTGGCGGTGGCGGTGAACAACCGCAGGAACGGATCGACCGAGCGCATCGCGATGCGCAGGCCCACGTAGGCGAACAGGGCGAACAGCCCGATGACCGCTGCACCCCCGATGTAGCCGAGTTCTTCGCCGATGATCGCGAAGATGAAGTCGTTGTGGGCGTTCGGCAGGTAGTTCCATTTGGCGCGACTCTGGCCGAGCCCTCGACCCCAGATGCCGCCGTCGGCGAGAGAGAAACGCGCCTGTCGTGCTTGGTATCCGGCACCTTGCGGGTCTTCGCCCGGGTTGAAGAACGCGCGTACGCGCGCCGAGCGGTATCCGGCGGTCAATGCCAGGACCCCAGCACTCGCGACCGCGGTGCTGACGATTCCGACGAAGATCTTCAACGGTAGACCCGCGAACCAGAGCAGAGCCAGTACGACGATGCCCAGCGAAACGGTCGTTCCGAGGTCGGGCTGCAGCACGATGAGGATGGTCGCCAGCAGCGCGGCGGGAACGATCGGCACGAGCATCTCTTTGAGAGTGGAACTCTCTCCGCGTTTCGAAGCCAGCAGGTGCGCGCCCCACAACGCGATCGTGATCTTCACGATTTCCGACGGCTGCAGGGATATCCCTGCGACCACGAACCAGCCGCGGGTGCCCTGTGATTCGGTCCCGATACCGGGTATCAGCACGAGTACGAGCAGCACGATCGACGCGACGAAAGCCGGGAATGCGAACCTGCGCATCGCGCGCACCGGGATCTGCAGGGCTATGTAGAAGACGACGAAACCGACGCAGACGTACACGATCTGCGACGTGAACATCCGGTACGGCGAGATCTCGGCAGCGACCGCTTCCACACTCGACGACGAGAGCACCATCACCAGTCCCAGCACCGTGAGCAGCACGGCGATGGTGACGACGAGGTGGAACGACGCGAGGGGACGCGCCATCCACAATCCGATCCGACCGCGCGCGGTCGGTGGCGGTGCGCTCCCCTGCTGCGAGGTCACCGTGGTGTCCCGCCCCCGCGCAGTGCGTCGACCGCGGTCGCAAAGCTGCGACCACGCTGGGCGTAGTCGGCGAACATGTCGAGCGACGCGGCGGCCGGTGCCAGCACCACGGCATGCCCCGGGGATGCGAGGGCGGCGGCCTCACGAACCGCGATGCGCATCGCGTCGGGCCCGTCGGCACCGGGTGCACTCACCCGACGGAACTCCGGTGTGGGTCCGCTCTCCTGACCGGTCATCGTCCCATCGTCGCGCGTGTCGACCAGGACCACGGGGATGCCGGGGGCGTGTCGTGCCAGCGCGTCGGCGATCTGTCCGGCGTCGCGGCCGAGCAGGACGGCCCCGGTCAGTCGCGGTGCAACGTCGGAGACCAGGTCGTCGACGCGCGCTCCCTTGAGCATTCCACCCGCAATCCACACGACCGCGTCGCGGGCGAGCAGAGAGCTGCGCGCCGCGTGCGGGTTGGTGGCCTTCGAGTCGTCGATGTAGTCGACGCCGTCGACGGTGCCCACCGGTGCCGCACGGTGCGGACCGACCTGGTGCCTGCGTAGTCCGTCGTGCACCGCCGCTTCCGGCACGCCGATCGCGCGGGCCAGCGCGGCGGCGGCCAGGGCGTCGGACAATCCGGCCGGGCCGGCCGGAGTCACGTCGGCGACTGCAGCGAGGACGGCGGAGTCGGCGAACGCTCGGTCGACGAGCACGTCACCGCTGATTCCGAGCTGTCCTGCGTCTGGGTAGCCGAGGGTGAACCCGACGGTGAGGACGGCCCGGGACCGCTCGCGGAGGCCTCCGGCGATCGGATCGTCGAGTCCGAGTACTCCGACGGCTCCGGTGAGTGCGCCGAGCTTGGCGTCGATGTAGTTCTCGATGCCGCCGTGCCAGTCGAGGTGGTCTTCGGCAATGTTGAGGATCACGCCGGCTGCGGGTCGTACGGAGGGCGCCCAGTGGAGTTGGAACGAGGACAGTTCGACGGCGAGGACGTCGGCTCGAGGGCCGTCGCGGCGTAACGCGTCAAGTACGGGCAGGCCGATGTTGCCGCATGCCGCTGAGGAGATACCTGCCGATTCGAGGATCGCCTGCAGCATCATCGTCGTGGTGGTCTTGCCGTTCGTGCCGGTCACGACGAGCCATCGTCTGGGTAGTCCGTAGAGCTCGGCCTGGTCGATACGCCATGACAGTTCGATGTCGCCCCAGATGGGGACCGCGGCACCGGCAGCACGTGAGAGCAGCGGCGCGTCGGGAGGGAAGCCCGGGCTGGTGACGACGAGGGCGTAGTCGCGCAGGGATCCGGGGCCGTCGAGCAGGGTGTCGAGTTCGACGGTGTCGGCGCCGAGTTCGGCGCAGTGTGCCAGTGCGTCCGGATTGCGGTCGGTGACGGTCACACGGGCCCCGAGATCGAGGAGGGGCCTGATGGTGGCGCGGCCCGAGATCCCGGCGCCGGCGACGAGAACCTGCGCTCCCCGCAGTCGCTCCAGTTCTTCCGTCACGATGTCAGTCTCCGATCGCCGCGAGGTACTCGCTGTAGAACAGGGCGAGCCCCATCGCCGAGGCGATTCCGGCGAGCAGCCAGAATCTGATGATGACGGTGGTTTCGGCCCACCCGCCGAGCTCGAAGTGGTGGTGGAACGGTGCCATTCGGAACACGCGGCGTCTGCTGGAGCGGAAGACCGCCACCTGAATGACCACCGAGGCGGCCTCGGCGACGAACAGTGCGCCGATGACGACCATGAGGAGTTCGGTGCGGGTGGTGACCGACAGGCCGGCGAGCATGCCGCCCAGGGCGAGCGAACCGGTGTCGCCCATGAAGATCTTTGCTGGAGCTGCGTTCCACCACAGGAAGCCGAGGCAGGCCGCACCACCTGCAGCGCACAGAAGCGCCAGGTCGAGGGGGTCGCGCACGTCGTAGCATCCGGCGGTGGGCTCCACTGCGCAGGCGTTGCGGTACTGCCAGAACGTGATGATCACGTATGCGCCGAGCACGAGCGCCATCGCGCCCGCGGCGAGGCCGTCGAGGCCGTCGGTGAGGTTCACCGCGTTCGACCATGCGCTCACGAGCAAGTAGACGAAGAGGATGAAGACGATCGAGCCCATCGATACCGTCGCGATGTCGCGTACGTACGACAGGTCGGTGCTCGCCGGGGACAGGCCGTCGGAATTGCGGAACTGCAGTGCCAGGATGCCGAACACCACTGCGACGACGAGCTGACCGACCAGCTTCGCGGTCTTGTTCAGACCGAGGTTGCGCTGTTTGCGGATCTTGATGAAGTCGTCGAGGAATCCGACGCCGCCCAGCGCCGTGGTGAGTCCGAGCACCAGCAGCCCCGAGGCCGACGGCCCTTCTGCGTCGTAGGCCAGACCGATCAGGTGCGACCCCCAGTAGCCGGCCCACAGTCCCGCCAGGATCGCGACGCCGCCCATGGTGGGGGTACCGCGCTTCGCTTGGTGACTCTGCGGCCCTTCGACCCGGATCTCCTGGCCGAAGCCCTGCCGGGAGAACGCCTTGATCAACACGGGCGTGAGCAGAATCGACACCGCGAGTGCGATACCCGCGGCGAATAGGATCTGTCTCACCGTGCAGCCTCCGTCTCCAGAACAGCGTTGTCATTTCCGAGCAGTGCCTCAGCGACCGACCACAGGCCGACCGACTGCGACGCTTTCACCAACACGATGTCTCCGGGGCCGACCTCGTCGCGCAGAAGCGTGATCGCTGCGTCGGCATCGGGCACGTGGCTTGCTTCTTCGCCCCAGGATCCTTCCATCACCGCGCCTTGGAAAAGTCCTCGGACGGGTCGGGTCGCGCCGACCGCGACGATGCGGCTGATGTCGAGACGCACAGCGAACCGGCCGATCGCGTCGTGTTCGACGACGGAGTCGTCACCCAGTTCCGCCATTTCACCGAGAACGGCGAAGGTCCGGCGTCGCGTCGGTCCGCTGCGCGCCACTGTCGCGAGCGCTTTGAGGGCGGCGCGCACCGAATCCGGGTTCGCGTTGTATGCATCGTCGATCACCGTGACTCCGTCGGCGCGGGTGGTCACAGCCATCCGGTGCGCCGAGACGGGAACTGCGCCGGCGAGGGCCGCGGCGGCCTGTTCGGGCGTTGCGCCGCATTCGATCGCGACCGCGATCGCCGTGAGCGCGTTTCCGACCTGATGCTCGCCGTGCACGGCAAGTGCGACCGGTACGCGCTGCTCCGTCCCGGTCGTGCGGTCGGTGATCACGAGGGTGAACGTCGGTCGGGCATCGCCGTCGAGGGTGATGTCGGCGGCCGCGATGTCGGCCGTCCCGGAGCTGCCGACCCCGATCACTCGAGCACGGGTGCGTTCGGCCATGCGCGCCACGAGGGTGTCATCGATGTTGAGGATGGCGACACCACCGTCGGCCTCGGACGGAAGAGCTTCGACGAGTTCGCCTTTGGTCTGCGCGATCACGTCCCGCGATCCGAACTCACCGAGGTGGGCTGTACCGACGTTGAGGACTGCGCCGATGCGCGGTGGAGCGATCTGGGCGAGGGCCGCGATGTGTCCTGGCCCGCGCGCCGACATCTCGAGTACGAGGAATCGGGTGTCGTGGCCGGCACGCAATGCGGTCCAGGGATGCCCGAGTTCGTTGTTGAACGAACCCGGTGGGGCCACCACGGACCCGAGCGGTGCGAGTACCGCTGCGATGAGATCCTTCGTGGACGTCTTCCCGGAGGATCCGGTCACTCCGATCACGGTCAGCCCCCCCGCCACGAGGTCGTCGACGACCACCCGGGCGAGTTTTGCCAGGCCCGTCAGCACCGCAGCACCAGCGCCGTGCGTATCGTGTTCGAGCGCCAGTGCGTTGGTGTCCGTCGCGGGCACCGGGGGGACGACGATGGCCGGCACTCCGACGGGGCGCGCTGCGAGGACCGCGACAGCGCCCGCCTCGACCGCTGCGGCTGCATGATCGTGGCCGTCGGCCTTCTCACCGGGAAGCGCGAGGAACAGGCCACCGCGGCCGATCCTGCGGGAGTCGAATTCGACTGTGCCGGTGACTTCGGCGGTCGGGTCGTCGACATCGTGCAAGGTCCCCCCGACTGCCTCCGCGATCCGGGCCAGTGTCATCGGGATCATTCCGTGCCTCCGCTGCGCTGATGCCGCTCGATCGCCGCCGCGAGTACTTCGCGATCGTCGAACGGATGCTTGACTCCGTCGATCTCCTGGCCCCGTTCGTGGCCTTTGCCCGCGACGAGCACGACGTCGCCGGGGCGCGCCCATGCGACTGCCGCGTCGATCGCTCCGGCCCGGTCGGCGATCTCCCGGATCTCGCCTCGCCGGTCCTGCTGGACGGCGTGGGCGCCCTCGAGCACTGCGGCTCGAATCGATGCGGCGTCCTCGGTCCGAGGATTGTCGTCGGTGACGACAAGGAGCTCTGCCGAGGCCGCGACCTCTCCCATGAGCGGTCGCTTCCCGCGGTCGCGATCACCTCCCGCTCCGACGACGACCGCGATGCGTCCTGTCGAGCTGCGTCGCAGGGTCTCGATGACGGCTTCGAGCGCGGCGGGTTTGTGGGCGTAGTCGACGACGGCGAGGAAACGCTGTCCGCGGTCGATGCGCTCGACGCGGCCCGGGACGTCGACGCTCGCGACTCCACGGGCTGCGACGTCGACGTCGACGCCGACCGCGGAGCAGAGCGCAACAGCGAGCGCCGCGTTGGCGACGTTGTACCGGCCGGGCAGCCGCACGCTGACCTGGTGAGCCAGCCCGTCGGGGCCGGTCAAACTGAATTCCTGGGCGCCGGAAGGGTCGGATACAGCCTCGGTCACCGACCAGTCCGCATCCGTGTCTCGGCCCTCGTCGGTCGACACCGTCCGGACGCGTGCGGAATCGTCGCCGTGCGCCGCACGCGCGACCTCGGCCATGCGCGTTCCCCAGTCGTCGTCGATACACACGACGGAGCGGCGTGCACGAACCGGGGAATCGGGAGCGAACAGGCGTGCCTTGGCTGCGAAATACTCGTCGAGATCCTTGTGGAAGTCGAGGTGGTCCTGTGACAGGTTCGTGAACCCTCCGACAGCGAATTCGGTGGCGGCGACACGGCCGAGCGCGAGCGCGTGACTCGACACCTCCATCACCACCGTGTCGACACCGTGTTCGAGCATCGTCGCGAACAGCGCGTGGAGTTGCGGCGCTTCCGGGGTGGTCAGCGCGCTGGGCACTCGCTGGCCGGCGATGCGTGTCTCGACCGTGCCTACGAGCCCGGTGACACGGCCTGCGGCAGACAGGCCCGCCTCGACGAGGTAGGACGTAGTGGTCTTGCCCGACGTTCCGGTGATTCCGATGACCTGCATCCGCCGGGACGGGTGCCCGTACACGGTGGCCGACGCGGCACCCAGCACCGAACGGGGGTCCGGGTGCACCAGTACCTGCACCGGACCGAATGTTTCGGCTGCAGGGGTCAGGACCGCAACGCCTGCCGTGTCGGTGAGGACGGCGACTGCGCCGCGTTCGAGCGCTGTCTCGGTGAAGGCTGCACCGTGCGTGCGTGTCCCCGGTAAAGCAGCGAAGAGGTCGCCCGGTCGGATCCGCTGGGCAGTCAGGTCGATCCCGGTCACGACACCGCCTGCCACCACGGCAGCATCCGGTGTCGCAGCGGGTCCCACCACGACGAGGTCGGCGCCGATGGCGTCGGCCAGATCCCGGAGGGATGTCATCGGCGGATGCTCGGGTCGGCGTCCCTCCTCGGGGGGCGACGGATCCGGACTCGATGGCACAGGTACAAGTTCCTCTCTTGCGGCATCCCGCTGCTGTTCTCGATCGGCGCCGGACTGCACCGCAGTGTCACGTTACCGACGTGTCAGATTACCCAGACTGCGAGGCTGCAACCGACACACGTCCGGTCTCGGAGGTGAACGACGGCCGTCCGGTCATCGGCATTCAATCGACCTGGAGAATCAACTTGCCACCCGAATCCGGCGACAGCGGCACTGCTGCACGCTGCAGCAACCAGGACGCGATGTCCCGGAACAGTGGGGCCGCGGACTGTCCACCGGTGCCGTCGGAGCTACGTGTGGGCGCATCGAGCATGATCCCGATCACGTACTTCGGGTCGTCCGACGGTGCGATGCCCGCGAAGGTGATCCAGTAGTCGGAGTTCGAGTAGCACCCGCAATTGGGGTCGATCTGCTGTGCCGTACCGGTCTTGCCTGCGATCTGGTAGCCCTCGATCGCCGCCTGCGCTCCCGTCCCCTGCTGGTTTCCCGTGTCGGATTGGACGACGGACCGGAACATGTCGCGCACGGTGGCCGCCGTCTGTGGACTGACCACCCGGATCGGTTCGGGAGGTTCCGTTTCTGTGCGGGTGCCGTCGGGACCGACGGTCGCGTTGACGATACGGGGCGGGATTCGCTCGCCGTCGTTGGCGATCGCCTGGAAGATCCCGGTCATCTGCAACAGTGTCATCGACAGACCCTGCCCGATCGGGAGGTTCGCGAACGTGCCCCCTGACCACTGCTCTCGGCTGGGCACCAATCCTGCGGACTCACCCGGGAGCCCTACTTCGGTGCGTTGGCCGAGGCCGAAGAGATCGAGGAGCTCGGCGAACCGGTCCTCACCCATGCGTTCCGCGAGCATGAGGGTGCCCACGTTGGACGACTTCCCGAAGATGCCGGTGGTCGTGTACGGCACGACGCCGTGGTCCCACGCATCCTTGACCGTGACGCCCGCCATGTTGATGCTGCCGGGGACCTGTAGGACTTCGTCGGGCGTCGTCAGTCCGTCCTCGATGGCGCCGGCAGCAGTGATGATCTTGTTCACCGAGCCGGGCTCGAAAGGCGAACTCACCGCCGGATTGCCCTGCTGCGCGGTCGGCGGATTGTTGGCGACGCCGATGGACGGGTCGAACGTGCTGTCGTTGGACATCGCGAGGACCTGGCCGGTGGTCGCGTCGAGGACCACAGCCGACGCGTTGTCGGCGCCGGACAGTTCTTTCGCTCGCTGCACCTGCTGCTGCACGTGGTACTGGATGTCGTTGTCGATGGTGAGTTCGAGGGACGATCCATCCACAGCCGGGTGCTGGTCGCGCCAGCTTCCGGGAATCACCACCCCGTCCGAACCGCGATCGTAGGTGGACGATCCATCGGTGCCTGCGAGGACCGAGTCCATGGAGGCCTCCAGTCCGATCAGCCCGTACCCGTCCCACCCGGTCGCGCCCACGAGGTTCGCCGCGAGCGACCCACCGGGATACAACCGGATGTCCTGCCGCTCGAGACCCACCATGCTGTATTCGTCGACGATCCCCGCCGCCACACCCGGATCCACGCCTCGGGCGAGATAGACAAACGTCTCGTCACTCTCGAGCTTCTCGAGCACATCCTTCTCGGGAGCGGCAGCACCGAGCGCCTCGTGCACTGCATCCGCCACACCCTCGAGGTATTCGGACACCTCAGGTTGCGACGGATCCTTCGCGCGCGCCTCGCTCAGCTCGTTCCTGACGCGGACCGGCTGGAACGTGATCGCCTTCGCTTCCATCGTGTAGGCGAGAGGGTTTCCGTTGCGGTCGCTGATCGTTCCGCGCGTCGCCGGTTCGACGAGTCGGGTCGTGCGCTGGCTCGCAGCCTCTGCGGACAACTGCGGCGCCTGGAACAACTGGATCGACAGCAGTTGCGCGGCAGCGAGCCCCAGAATCGCAAAGACGGCCCAGAGACCGAGTTTGTTCCGAAACTGGAACGCAGTGGTGTCGGTCCGTCTGCGGCTCGCGCGCCATCGTCCCCTCCCCGGCGCGGGTCGACGTCCGGGAGCACTACCGCGCGGCCGAGCCGCACGACGAGGAGTGGGGCCGGTCCTCACCGCTGTCCGGCCTCCGATCCCACCGGCTCACCCGTCTGGGGCGCCTCGGGCTGCGGCAGTTCACTCACAGATATGGATTGTTCCGCTTCCGCGGTGGAAACCGTGACATTCTCGGGCTGCGGCGTGGTGCCGTCCGCCGGACGCTCCCCAACGGCCTCGGGTGCCGGATCGGATACTCGGGGCGCCTCAGCTGCGGCAGCTGCTCGCCTCTCGGGATCCACAGCGCCGGGCATCTCCGCCGCATCGCGTGGTTCCGGCTGTTCGCCCGAAGGCGACAGCGGACGTGGATTCTCACGTCCGGCGCTGCCTGCAAGCGGAGGCTGCACCTCACTCCGCGGATCAGGTCGGTTCAGTGGCGCCGGAGGTCCGCCTTGCGCAGCCACCGGATCGCCGACGACCTCGACAGAGCCGTCCTCACCCACTACGAGCCGGGCCACCTGCCCCGTCGAGATCATTCCGAGCCCGGCGGCATGCTGGGCGAGCACCGGAGCGGTCAAGCCCGCTTCGACGTCGCGCTGCAGCACTGCACGCTCCTGAAGGAGGCTCTCGTTGTACGCGCGCGCGGTGCTGAGCTCGTATGAGTCCTCCGCTGCCCGTGTCGTCAGGAGCAGCGTCACCATCATCCCGACCGCGAGTAACCCGATGATGCTCGCCACGAACGGAATTCGTGTTGCGACGCGGCTCGCACCGGTGATGCGCCCACGGGTCTCGGCCGGCGAGACCGTCTGCGCCGCCCGCTGATTGCGTCGCTGGTAGGCACGCTGCGCTGCCGTCGATCGAGCCTGCCGAGGTCGTGGCGGAGATGGCACCTGCAGGGTCATCGGTTACCTCCTGGCGATTCGTTCTGCGGCACGCAGTCGGACAGGCGCCGAGCGTGGGTTCTTCTCGATCTCGTCGTCGGACGCGCGCTCTGCACCCCGCGTCAGAATCCGGAGTTCCGGCCCCATCCCGGGAAGCTCCACCGGGAGTCCCTCCGGGCTACGGGACTTCGAGCGCGGCGTCAGCTCCTGCTTGACGACACGGTCTTCGAGGGACTGGTAGGACATGAACACGACCCGGCCCCCGATGGCAAGGGAATCGAGTGCCGCCGGAATGGCGGCACGCAACGAATCCAACTCGCCGTTGACCTCCACACGAAGGGCCTGGAAGGTGCGCTTCGCGGGGTGCCCGCCCGTGCGTCGCGCGGCGGCTGGAATCGCCCGGTACAGCAGTTCGACGAGCTCGCCGCTGTTTCTGAACGGTGCCTTCTCCCGAGACCTCAGAATCTCGGATGCGATCTTCCCCGCGAATCGCTCCTCGCCGTAGGTGCTGAGGATTCGGGCGAGGTCACCGTGTCCGTATGTGTTGAGTACGTCGGCGGCCGTGATCCCTGTGGTGGGGTCCATGCGCATGTCCAGCGGCGCATCCTTCGAATACGCGAATCCACGGTCGGCCTCGTCGAGCTGCATCGAGGACACGCCGAGGTCGAACAGGATCGCGTGCACCGACCCGACCCGATCGAGCCCGACCCGGTCGAGCGCCTCCGCGACGCCGTCGTAGCGGGTGTGGACGAAGTCCGTGCGGTCGGAGAACTCGGCCAAGCGCCCACGCGCGATGTCCAGAGCATCCGGATCGCGATCGAGTCCTACCAGCCTGAGCCCGGGAAACGTGCGCAGGAAGTGATCGGAGTGACCGCCCAGACCGAGCGTGGCGTCGATGTACACCGCGCCCGCTCCACCGGGACCGGCCGCTTCGATCGCGGGGCCGAGGAGTTCCACGGCGCGGTCGAGCAGTACCGGAACGTGGCCGAATTCGTCGCGGCTCGTCTCCGCAGCGTCATCCTCGCCGTCCACCATCTGGTCCTCCGGAATCCTGCTCGTTCGATGCGGGCCACTCGGGCCATTCGATCTTGGTGGTCGGTCGGATGGTCTGGATATGGCGGCGGCGAATGCCAGGAGGTCTCTGTCCGATTCCGGAGACCTGACACTGGGGAAGTGTGTCAGGGTTTCCGTTCCGTACCTGGCGCCGGGGAAGTGCGTCAGGGCCGGTCCCGGGCAGAGGCCTCACGGCACTCGCCGCACGGAGCCGAAGATCCGTCACAATATGTCGCGAAGTACCTCGTCCCTTGCTTCGGAGAATCCCTCCTCGTGTTCGGCCAGGTAGGCCTCCCACGACTCGGCATTCCAGATCTCGAGATAATTGACGGAACCGATCACGACGCAGTCCTTGGTGAGCCCCGCATACGTCCGATGCGACGAGGACAACGTGATGCGCCCTTGCGAATCGGGGCGCTGCTCGTCGGTGCTCGACGCGAGATTGCGCAGGTAGGCACGCATATTGGGGTTGCTGCGGGACGCGGCAGCTGCGCGCTCAGCAAGCGCAGCGAACTCATCGCGTGGATACACGGTCAGGCTGTGATCCTGCCCTTTGGTGATCATCAGCCCTCCCGCCAGTTCGTCTCGATACTTTGCCGGCAGGGTGAGCCGGCCCTTGTCGTCCAACTTCGGCGTGTAGGTACCGAGGAACACCCGGAACCTCCCGCCTTGATCGGACGGACCCTTCGTCGTGCAGCAGAGACGGTCTCGCTCTCCGCCGCGCCCCACAGTACCCCACTTTGCCCCACGAATATCCGATTAACAGGCGTCCGATGGGCGTGTTGTTCTTGAAGTTCCTGCTCAACCGACGTGGGGGGAGGTGGGTCGTTGCGCGTGTTCGTGACGCGAACCGCGCCCGTACCCGAATGTGACACACACGCACCTTCACCCAGACCTCGGAAATCGCAGGTCCACGCCGAAGATGCAGCGCCTGAAACGATGGCCCACCGCTCCGGTGGGGCGAGGTGGGTGACGCAGCGAGAAGCGCAGTGGACCCGGCTACACGAACGGGACCGCCCTCACACACGGCAAGGGCGCGACCCTTGTAGGTC
>NZ_JBHWWZ010000062.1:0-27008 GCF_042730275.1 Rhodococcus sp. NPDC060086 | reverse complement strand
ACCGCCCACCACCTGCGCGTTTCCGAACGTCAGGGCTGCGTTCTCGTCAAAGTAGGGACGTCGTTCCGAACACCGCGACGACGTGACCATCCGACACCGACACCACATCGCCGGCCTGCAGTCGCTTGCGTGGACTCCGCACAGGAATGTGGTTGACGCACACAGCGCCTTCCATGAGGAGCGCCGCCGCCTCACCTCCGGAGGCGGCCAGGCCACTTTCCTGGAGGAAACCGAACAGCGAGTCGGGCACGAGTGCCTGCATGTATTCGATGGTCGCGGGGTAATGCATCAACGCGGTCACCGCCCGGTGATGATCCGATGAACTCGGAACGAACAGAGCTCACCTCGGCAGAAGCGGATCGAGGCGGGTGTTCTGGAACGAGCGGATCAGCCATTGCCCGTCCGTCTTCAACGCGACGCTCGTATTACGAGACAACGCCTCGTCGGTGCACTCCGTCTCACCGTTCCAGAGCACGCACCCGGTGCGGATGATGATCGCCATGTCCGGGCGGGGGAATGCGACGTTCTCGGAGACTTCCTTCAGTTCGGTGCCGCCGACATAGGTGTCGAAGAAATACTGCATGCCCGACGCGATCTCGTCGTGGCCGTGCAACAGGTCTCCGCTGAACGTCACCACATCGGCGTCGTGCGTATGGATCGCGGCATACGCATCGCCGTCACCGTTCTTCCACGCGTCGTGCTGACGCACGCGCAGTTCTTCGATGGCTTGGAGATCGGATGCGAGTTCTTGTGCCGCAGACGGCGGAGCAGCACCCGCGGTCGCGGCACCGCCGAGCAGCATCACCGATCCGATCAGGCACGCAGACAGTGTATTTCGATTCTTCGACATCGCGAGCTCCTTCGGCTGCTGGAGATTCTCGATGTCGAGTGTGCGCGCTGCGACCATTGGAAAGCATCCGGGACAATACCCATATCTACCCCCTATTCGACCGGCTAGGAACCACCTCCGCCGGGTAGATCGAACAACGGGAGTTGATCGCGCAGTGCCGACGCGGTGAATTCTGCGTGGTACCGCTCGCCGAGTTCGCGCGCCACGTGCGGGGGGCAGCCGAGCTCGTCGCCGATCTGATCCCAGGTGCGTCCGGCTTCGCGCTGCTCCCATGCGAAGCCGCCATCGTCGTCCCACGGTGCCGACATGGCCTGATAGTGCTCCGACAGCGCTACACCTGCAACGACCGACCACGGCGTGTCGCGGATCACAAGACCGTCACCGGCTCCCCAGGCGGATCAGCGACGCGACCGACCCCGCGCGTTTCCCGAGGCCCACTGCAGTAGTGATCGCCCGGCCGAGAGCGTTCGACATACCCTTCTTCGGCAACCTCGACAGCATCGGAGCAAGTTCAGGCACGTGTCCGAATCCTTTTCCACTCAACGACTCCGAGCAGGAATCCGACACCCCGATCGCGACGAGCCGGTGTGTGTCGAGTGCACTGTGCGCCATCCCTGCGACGGGTACGAGGACGGCCTCGGGGACGAGTTCGACGATACGTTCGGCGACAGGCCGGGGCGTGCGTAGGTCGCGCTCCCCCGACAACACCGCTGTGGGCCACGTGAACTCTGGGATCCGAGTGGGGAGATCGAACGGTTCGGCGTCGAACGGCGGATGCGGCCGTGCCGCAGCGAAAATCGATTGAGGATCGAGTGGTTCGCCGTCGGTGGGGAGACCGTATCCCAGCTCGCGGTACATGATGTCCCGCACGAGATCGGTTTCCGCGTAGTACGGCACCACGGCTCCGTCCACCTCGGACCGGCCGAGTCGGGACACCGTCTGCCACGTTCGACGCAGCCGCCCACGGGAGCGTTCCCGCAAGATCTCCGTGAGCACCTCGGGTCCGGCGAATTCGTAGGTGATCTGAACTATCGCGCTGATCTCGTCCTGCGGAAGGCCGGCGTCGATCGCATCCCGCACCGCGACCACGACCGGCGCGAGGGCAGGGTCGGAGCCCTCGAGAAAAAGCCCTCGACGATGGGCACGCACCATGTCGAGATCCTGCTCGACGGACAGCATCGGCGAATCGAGAATCATGCCCGCGACCCGCTCCGGATGCCTGACCCCGAACCCCTGCGCCAGGTAGGTCCCGTAGGACGACCCGTAGACGAGAGCGCGTGGCACGTCGGCGGCGTCCAGGACCGCGGCCATGTCATCGATGACACGCTCGATCGTGACCGCGCTGCCCGGCAGGTCGTGTCCGTGCTCGTCTCGACGGGACAGGCCGACTCCGCGATGTTCCATCATGATCACGTCGAGCCCGTCGCGGGCTGCGAGCACCCGAAGTCGCTGGTAGGGAACGGCAGATGCCAGTCCTGGTCCGCCGGGGAGGATCAGGATCGGGATTCGCCCGCGTGGGCCTGTCCGGACATAGGTGAGAGGAAAACGGGTGTCCGTACCGTCACCGACGAGTCGGTTGATGCGGCACCCGTCGCGTCGTGCAATACGGTGCGCGGCACGCTCCCGTCCCGCGCCGTGCGTGCCTGAAGACGTCGCGGTGGTGCGTGTTCGAAATCCCATGCCACCCGACCCTACGGAAAAGTGGGGCCGCCGGAGCGGCCCCACTTTCGTCACTTGGCGGCGAGCCAGTCGTTCAGTTCCTTCTCGTCGCCGTTGACGATGCTCTCGACCATCTGGACGACGAGGCCCTCGACCTGTCCGCCGACGACCGGAATCTTCACCGCGACTTCACCGGTGACCTCGACGACGGAACCACCCGATGCAGACGGGCGAAGCTCGGATCGACCTTCGATCGACACGGGCAGGCTCGAGGAGCCTCCGGTCATCGCACCCTGCGCATGATCGCCGTCGAGCGCGCTCCACTCGTCGGCCCGGTTCATCTCCAGCGGACCGCGAAGGATGCCCCGCACCACAGCGGGCAGACCTGCAGGGTCCATCCGCCCGGTGAGCTCGACGCGAATCGTCCCGGGACCGGCGGGAGAGGACACGGTGATCGAGCTGCCGTCGGCGTCGGCGCCGCTGCGGCTCTTCCAGTAGTCCTCACTGGTCAGTGCAGCGTGCACCGTGTCCACGCTGTGCTCGAATTCGGTGGTGAAGGAAAATGCTTTCGACATGGCGGGAACAATAGCTCGCCCACATCACGGCTCCACCAGGGGATCACCCGGTTCGATCTTGTACTCGTGGCGCTCGCTCACAGCACTCGGGTCGTCCTCACAGCAGCGCGGCGAGCACGGGCGCGCCGACACCGATCGAGACGGCAACCGCGACTCCCAGGAGCGGAGAACCGGCGGTGAACGCTACAGCGAAACCCCCGAGCACGACCATGATCACCAGGAGTACGACACCTGCCGTTCTGGTTTCGGTCAGGGCCTGCTCCCGACTCGGGTCATCGATCCGTACGGGTGTTGCAGTCGTCATCGCTTCGTCCCTACCTTCGACTCATTCGACCTAGGGTTCGAGTAGCAATGTTCCCCGTCTCAGCGCAGCCCAAACCCACGCGGCCCGGCGCTACCCGGCCGACCGGACCGGATCACCGACGGGAGCCACCAGCGCAAGCTCGGCGAGTTCGTCGAGGGACACCGCAAGGACCTGCGCCAACGCTGCAACTGTGGCGAATGCCGGTGTTGCCATCCGGCCGGTTTCGATCTTGCGGAGAGTTTCGGGTGAGATCCCCGCCTCACTCGCGACTTCGGTGAGCGTGCGAGTGCCGCGCGCCTCACGGAGACGTCCACCGAGGCGACGACCTGCCGCGAGTTGTTCCGGGGTGAGTGGAAGACGAACCATACGTATGACCCTACACTCATGTGGTATTAAAATACCGATACCGTTGGTTTCGACCACTCCCGAAGGATCACTGATGCTCGAACTCAAAACATCCGGAGAAGTTGCCGCTATGCGCGTCACCGGGGCATTCATCGCCGACCTACTTGCCGACCTCTCGCACCGGGCCGCACCCGGCGTCAATCTCCTCGACCTCGAATACCGTGCCCGCGATCTCATCGCGGAACGCGGTGCGGTGTCGTGCTACTGGGACTACTCACCGTCGTTCGGTCGCGGCCCGTTCCGGAATGTCATCTGCCTGTCCGTCAACGATGCCGTACTGCACGGACTCCCCCACGACTACATACTGCGCGACGGCGACCTGCTCACCATGGACATCGCCGTGTCGATCGACGGGTGGGTCGCCGATTCGGCACGCAGCATCGTCGTCGGAACGCCGCGGGACGAAGACCTCCGGCTGATCGACGCCACGCGGAAGGCGCTCGACGCCGGCATCGCGGCAGCGAGGCCGGGCAACAGGTTGGGCGACATCTCCGCCGCCATCGGCGCGGTGGCAGCCGAGTACGGATACCCGGTCAACACCGAGTTCGGTGGGCACGGACTCGGACGCACCATGCACGAGGACCCGCACGTGTCGAACGTCGGCCGGGCCGGTCGCGGTCTCGTCCTGCGCCCCGGGCTCACCCTCGCTCTCGAACCGTGGTTCGCCGCGGGAACCGACAAGATCGTGTACGACCCGGATGGCTGGACCATCCGGTCCGCGGACGGGTCACGCACTGCACACAGTGAACACACCATCGCCGTCACCGACGACGCTGCACACATTCTGACGGTGCCACTTCCCGATCTCGCGACCTCATGATGCGCTGCGGCTCTATGCAGTCACCTTGTGCACGAACGTAATCGTGCGGTCGAGGGCGTCGCGAGCATCCTGAAGCGACAGGTCGAACTGGTACTCGTGCCCGAGTTCGGGCGTGTGATCGTCCGGGTAGAAGACCTCGTCCACCGCAACACCGATCTCGGACAGTTTGCCCGCCAGCGGCTTCGACTGCGTGGCGGTGAGCGGATCGGCGTTCCCGCCGTTGATGAATGCCGCCGGGAAGTTCTCTGTGACGACGAACAGGCTCGACATCTGCCGGGCAGCCTTCGACGACGCGAAGTCACGGTCGCCGGTGTAGGCCCAGAGCGCCTGCTGGACGCCCCATCCGACCAGACCGCCCGCACCGTCCATGGCAGGCACGTTGTAGATACCGCAATTGAGGACCACGCCACGCAGTGCCTCCGCAGACAGCGCCGGTTCCACCCCGAGGCCACGGGCGGCCTCGGGGTCGGTGATTGCCGCGGCGAGCTGTGCCGACAGCTGCGCGCCCGCGGAGTCCCCGGCGAGCACGATCCGCCCGGTGTCGATGTGTAGTTTCTCTGCGTGCGCGAGCAGGTAGGCGTGCGCGTCGTTGAGCTGGTGGACTGCGGTCGGATAGCGGTGTTCCGGCGCGAGCGAGTAGCCGACGGATACCACCGTGAACCCGGCGTCCGCAAGTCGCTGGTAGTACCCGGCGTAATTCTTGCGATTGCCGGATATCCACGCGCCTCCATGCGTCCACACGATGGTGGGGAGCGACTCCACCGTCCCCGTCGGCGTATACACGTCGAGGTATGCATCGGGGTCGTCGTCGCGGTAGGCGAGGTCTGCGACGAGATCGGTTGCCGGCGCGCCCTCCTCGAGATTCGCCGTCAGCCGGATTGCGTCCCGCTCGAACACTGCCCTGACGACGAGTGCGCCCGGCGTCGGGCTCAGCACGAAGCCCGCGACCGCAATCACCACGACGAGTGCGAGCACAACCAGGATCCACCGCAGAATGTGCCGTCGCGGGCGGTGGGTCGCAGGTGCCTCGGCTGTCATCGTGATCTCCTGTCGTGAACCCGCACTCGCGCGGGTTGCGCACTGTTCATCACGTGATCATGGCAGCAAAACGGACCCGCATCCGAGCGAACGGATCCTTCGTCTCGTCAGACCTACCGGGTGTGCCGTTCGCTCAACCGGATCGGAACCACCGACGCTACGACGCGAAGTCCTGGGGCCTGTACCTGTGGGGCCCCACCAGGTCCGGCCGGGGCCATGAACCACATCACGTAGCATTGATCTGCCTCAACCGCCCATACGACCCTGGGGGCTTCTGTGCACAGACCGGCGCGCCGGATAATCCCGATCGCCGCCTGCCTGGTCGTCGCGGCCTGTATGGGGGCCGGTGACACCCCCGACACGAACGACGATGCTCAGCCGTATGCCTCGCAGTTCATGTCGCGCCCCGATCTTGCCCCTCCAGCCGTCGAAATCCTGACCCCACGGCAGGAGTCGGAGGGCCTGGTGTTCTTGACCCCGCGTGTCCATGATCCGGGCAACGACGACCCCGATACCGGACTGCTCGTCATCGACCGCGACGGCAACCCGGTTTGGACGATGCCCCACGATGACCCGGACGGTGGCACCTACATCAATGATGTCGACGTGCAGAGCTACCGTGGACAGCCCGTGCTCACTTACTGGGAGGGGAAATCATCCGGTGTCGGCTGGGGTGAGGGGACGTACCGAATCCTGGACACGTCCTACCGGCAGGTTGCGTCCGTTGCCGCAGGAAACGGACACGCTGCCGATTTCCACGATCTGGTGGTCACACCGCGCGATACCGCGCTGCTCACTTCGTACGCCACCGAGCACCGAGGTCGGCCACTCCTGTCCGCGATCATCCAGGAAATCGACATCCGTACCGGTGCAGTGCTTTTCGAATGGAACAGCCTCGACCATGTCGATCCGTCCGAATCGATGCTGCCCGAGCCCGTCGACCCGGAAGAACGCCATGACTACTTCCACATCAACTCCGTCGACGAGGATGCCGACGGAAACCTGCTGCTGTCGGCTCGACACACCCACGCGCTGTACAAGATCGACCGCGACACCGGTGACGTACTGTGGCGTCTCGGCGGCTCACGCAGCGATTTTGCACTCGACGACGAAGCGCACTTCGCGTGGCAGCACGATGTGCGGTGGCTCCCGAACGGGCGAATCAGCCTTCTGGACAACGTGTCCGATGACGAAGCGGCGGGGGTGCCCTCGCGAGCTCTGATTCTCGATCTCGATGAACGGGCCCGCACCGTGTCGGCTACTCGAGCGTTCGAGAATCCTGATCCACGTACCAGCGCGACACAGGCGAACCACCAGGTCCTGTCCGACGGCCACAGCTTCGTCGGATGGGGCTCGCTTCCCACCGCCACCGAATTCGACGCGAACGGTTCAGTTCTGTGGCACGCAAGTCTCCCCGAAGGCATGTACTCGTATCGAGCTCACGTGTTCGACTGGACTGGGACGCCGACGGAGCCGCCGGCGGTGGTTGCTCGCCGGGTCGACTCCACCGGCACCGGACCGATCGAGATCGCAGTGAGCTGGAACGGCGCCACCGAGGTCGCAGCGTGGCGTATTCGGTCCGGACCGGAATCAGGCGCTCCGATCCATGTCACCGATGTGGCCGCAACGGGATTCGAAACGGTCACTATGATCCCCGTCGACAGTGCGTCCCCCACCGCACCCGTCTCACCGACCTTCGTCACCGTCGAGGCACTCGACGACACAGGTGCGGTGCTGCGCACGTCCGGCCCCGTGGAGGCAGCCGATGCTCGCTGACATGAGCCCGGTCTCGTGTCAGCGCTGTTCGCTGCGATCCCGGACGGCTGCGGCCACATCCTCCGCCACGAGATCAGCATTGACAGCGGCCCCCGCCATCACGCCCGCTCCCGATGCCACCATCACCATCGCCGACAGGTCGCTCGCATTGCCCGCAGCCCACACGCCGGGCACCTCCGTCTTCCCCATCGGATCGGCGTCGATGAAGGCTCCGAGCGGGTGATCGGTCATGGTGCCGCCGAGCTGTCGGTACAGGTCGGCCCGAGCGTAGAACCGTGGTGCGACCACCACCGCGTCCTGTTCCGCGTCGGATGCGCCGTCGAGTACGACGGTGACCCCCTTGGCTCCCTCGTCGCGGAGACTCGCGACAGCGACGTCGACCACGCGGATCTGTCGTGCTGCCAGCTGTTCTACCGAGTCGGCGTCGAGCTCCGGCATGGTGTGGGTGAACAGCGTGACGTCGTCGGTGAGCTGCCGGAACAACAGCGCCTGGTGAACACTCATCGGACTCGACCCGATCACGCCGATGCGCTGATCCCGCACTTCCCATCCGTGGCAATAGGGGCAGTGCAGCACCTTCGTGCCCCACATCTCCCGCACGCCCGGCAGCTCGGGAAGTTCGTCGACGAGCCCTGACGCCAGCACAAGTCGTCGCGCTCGCACGGTTCCGCTTTCCTCGAGGCCCACCTCGAACACATCACCGTCCCGGCGCGCCGCTGCGGCGGTGTCGACGCGAATCTCCACCCCGTATCCGACGGCTTCCTTGCGGCCGGCGGCGAGGAGGTCGAGCGGTGGAATACCGTCGTGACCGAGGACGTTGTGCGCGCCTGCGGCCGGCGCATTGCGTGGTTCCCCGGCGTCGACGACGAGCACCGAGCGTCGCGAGCGGGCGAGCGCAGTCGCAGCACTCAATCCTGCCGCGCCACCCCCGATCACAGCAACGTCGTAGTGCGCAATGGCAGGCCGGTCGGTGTTCGTGTTCATCACTTCACTCCTCGGTCGAGTTTTCTTGCTGCCCAAGCAGTTCGGTTACCTCGGACCCTCAGGTCGGTCCTGGTCGACAGGGAGTCGAGGCCGTGGTCCGCACACAGTCGATCCAGGGTGTCGAGATCATCTGCAGACAGGCTGTTTCCGAGCCCCTCACGAAGCTTGCCCAACACCGTGCGCGCGTAGGTCCGGGCGGTCGTCGTGTTGCCGTCGAGGTCGATCTCGGTGCGGCGCACGGCTTCGACGTCGAATCCTGCGCGTTCGAGGTCGTCACTCCAGTCCGGATGGTTGTTCCATCCACGTTCGGCGGCGAGCGTGTGAGCGCGCGCTTCCAGCCCCTGTGTACCGATCCCGATGTCGTCGGGGAGGAAGCGCGGTTGGGATTCCATTTCGACGACCACCAGGAGCGCTCCAGGTTTCAGCGAATCATGGAGTTGCTGCAGGAAGACGTTGGGATTCCGGACGTGGTGGAGCGACAACGCCGCCCACACCAGATCGGCCGATTCCACATCGGGCCAGCCGGCGTCCAGATCCGCCTCGAGGGTGCGGACCCGATCCTGAAAGCCGTACTGACCGGCAATGTCGCGAACTCTGGCAAGCATCTGCGGCGACCGATCGACGGCGATCAGTTCCGCCTCGGGGAATCGTTCGGCGAGGACACACGTGCCCGTCCCGGTCCCGGCCCCCACATCGACGATGACACGGGGAGCCGACCGGTCGGCAATCCATTCGACAAGGCTCGCCAGATATCCGCGATGCACCTCGGCATCGAGATCCAGCACATCCGCCGGGGAGTCGCGGTGCATGTGCGTTTCGTGATGACTGTGGTGGTTCATTCCTTCACGCTATAGCGATCAATGCTTATTTCGCATACCCTCTTGCCTATGGAGCAAGAAGACGTTGATCTGGACCAGATCGTCCGGCAGCGCATCCGGAGTCTGCGCCTGGCGCGCGGATGGACACTCGATGCGCTCGCCACCCGCTGTCACATCAGCCCATCGAATCTGAGCCGCATCGAAACCGGTGGCCGCAGAATCGCATTGGATCAGCTCGTCCCGATCGCTCGAGCACTCGACACCACGATCGATCGCCTCGTCGAATCCGACGACGACGACGAGGACGTGGTGATCAGACCGCAGGCCCAGAACATGCCCGGATACACCACCTGGCTTCTCTCACGCGAACGATCCCTCAACGGCGTGACCATCGCGAAGATGCGCATCACCAACGAAGACCCCGCTCCCACGGAGTCGCTTTCGGTCCACCCGGGCCACGACTGGTTCACCGTCCTCACCGGCACCGCACGCCTTCAGCTCGGCGAGCGCACCATCCTCATCCAGGAGGGCAATGCCGCCGAGTTCTCCACGATGACGCCGCATGCGATCAGTGCCCACGGCGGCGTCGTCGAAATCCTCACCATCCTCGATCACAACGGAGAGCGCGCGCACCTCCACGGCAACGGTGCGCCAGCGAGCGCTCGGCCCGCGTAACGCGATGAGAGAGCACTCGACACACGTAGTGTGAATTTCACATCGGAGAAGAACGGAGCGAACGGTGGCCGGATCCACGGTGCAACAGCCGACGGTGTCCGAGTTGATGGCGGAACTGGCAGAACTCGAGGACCCGAAGATCCGCGAGGTGAATGCCCGGCACGGCGACGACCACGCCGTCAACCTCACGAAGCTGCGCGCCATCGCCAAGAGACTGCGGACGCAACACGAGCTCGCCGGGGAGCTCTGGGAAACCGGAGACAGCGCAGCGAGACTGCTCGCCATCCTGGTCAGCCGCCCGAAAGCGTATTCACTCGACGAGCTGGACACCATGCTGCGGCAGGCACGTGTGCCGAAGGTGCAGGATTGGCTCATCAACTACATCGCGAAGAAGAATCCACATGCCGACGAGTTGCGCGTCCTGTGGTTCGACGATCCGGATCCCGTTGCAGCGAGCGCCGGTTGGGACCTGACTTCCGAACGCGTGGTGAAGGACCCCGAAGATCTCGACCTCGCCGGCCTTCTCGATATCATCGAAACGCGAATGAAGGATGCTCCGGAACGATTGCAGTGGGCCATGAACACCTGTCTCGCCCGGATCGGGATCGAACACGCCGAGTATCGCGCTCGTGCACTCGACATCGGTGAGCGATTGAAAGTACTCGAGGATTATCCGACCTCCCCTGGATGCACGTCCCCGTTCGCCCCCATCTGGATCACCGAAATGGTGAATCGACAACTCGAGAAGTGAGGTCCTCCGTGAAACTGATGCGCGCCGTCGGTGTCTGCGCCACCACCATTGCCATGTCCGCCCTGCTCGCGGCAGGAGTCGCCTCGGCCTCGACGACCGTCCCGTTCCAGATCGACCCGGCGCCGTACGGAAATCCGAACGGAAGCTTCGACGCTCCCTCGATCCGCTGCGTCGCGGTGGTCGGCGAAGAGCCGGGCACCGTGACGATCACGGGCGGGAAGGAGGACGGGTGGGGATGCCTTCTCTACGCGGATGTGCAGTGGGTGAACCTGTCGACCGGTGAATCCGGCTCCGCTCGTCTGTCGGACGGGCTGAACGGCATTCCTGCGTTCGCCACCATCGATACCGGTGCCGGGCAGATCGCCGTCCTCCTGACCTCGACAGTTGCCGGACCGGTCACCCCCGGCATCGCCACATTCCAGGTGCCGTAACCGACGTCCCATCGAGAAACACCACGTCGAGAAGAATCCGCTGCATATACTCCGGCAATGCTGATCATCGGGATCATTCTGTTCGGAATACTTGTCGGCGCAGGTGCACAATTGATTCTGGGCAAGTCCACGTCCGGAATCGATTGGACAGTAGCGTTTGCCGCAGGGATCGGCGGCTCGTTCGTCGGCGGCCTGCTCATCAGTCTGCTCGCCGGGGACGGTCTCCATTTCCGGCCCAGCGGCATCATCGGCTCCATCGTCGGCGCCGTCATCGTCACCGCGGCGTGGTTCTGGTGGAAGGGACGAACGAGCTCCTCCGTGGGCTGACATCGAAGGGCCTGCCGCACCGCTGGCGGTGTGGCAGGCCCTTCGGGTCCGCGTCAGATCCGTGTGACGTCCAGCCCACCGTCGTGGTACTGCGACCGCAGGCGCTTCTTGTCGAATTTGCCGACGCTGGTCTTGGGAACCTCGCTCACGACGGTCCAATTCTCGGGAAGCTGCCACTTGGCAACCTTGTCCGACAGGAAGTCGCGCAGCGAATCGACGGTCGCGGTGGCCCCCGCACGAAGCACGACTGCGACCAGCGGACGTTCGTCCCACTTGTCGTCCGGCACACCGATCACCGCGGCTTCGAGAACATCCGGATGCCCCATGACCGCGTTCTCCAGATCGACCGAAGAAATCCACTCGCCTCCGGACTTGATGATGTCCTTGGTGCGATCCGTCAGCGTGAGATAGCCGTCCGGGGTGATAGTCCCGACGTCGCCCGTGCGCAACCATCCGTCGTGGAACTTCTCGGGCGCCTCGACACCGTAATACGAGGCTGCGATCCACGGGCCGCGAACCTCGAGTTCACCGATGCTGACGCCGTCGTTCGGAACCACCTCGTCGTCGTCACCGACGAGACGAGCCTGCACCGACGCCGGGAATCGTCCCTGCGTGTATCGGTAATGCCACCGCTCGTCGCCCTCGGCGTTCACCGGCGGTCGCGCCACCGAGCCCAGCGGCGACGTCTCCGTCATTCCCCAGGCGTGCAGGACCTGCACGTCGTGGTCGGTCTCGAAGGCGTGCATCAGCGAGGGCGGCACCGCCGATCCACCGATCAGCACCTCCTTCATGAAGGAGATGTCCTGCGGATGCTCTTCGAGATACTGGTGCAGACCGAGCCAGATGGTCGGGACTGCGGCGGCGAAGGTCGGGCGCTCGGCGGCGATGAGCGCGGCGAGCGGTTCGGGCTGCAGGAAACGGTCGGGCATGATGAGCGATGCACCGATCATGAACGCCGCATACGGCAGACCCCACGACATGGCGTGGAACTGCGGAACCACCGCCAAGGCCCGGTCGCCCTGGCGAAGTGCAGGCCCCTCCGTCGTGCATACCTGCATCGAATGCAGATAGATCGAACGGTGAGAGTATGCAACACCTTTCGGATCTCCGGTGGTGCCGGAGGTGTAGCACATCGCGGCTGCGGATCGCTCGTCCACTTCGGGCCAGTCGAAGTCGGTGGGCTGGTCGGCGATCAGCCCCTCGTAGGTGTGCAGCTGCACGCCGTCCGGCGCTTCGAGACCGGCGGTCGAGTCGCCGGTCACGACCACATGCTTGACGGTGGTCAACTGCGGCAGCTGCGGTGCCAGCAAGGGTACGAGCGTCGGATCGACGATGATCACGTGATCTTCGGCGTGGTTGGCCACGTGGATCAGCTGTTCCGGGAACAGGCGAATGTTGAGGGTGTGCAGGACGGCGCCCATCGCCGGTATGGCGAGGTACGCCTCGAGGTGTTCGGCGTTGTTCCACATGAACGTCGCTACGCGCTCGTCGTCGTTCACACCGAGTCCGCGCAGAGCGTGCGCGAGCTGCGCACACCGTTGGCCGACCTCGGCGTACGTGCGCCGACGCGGACCGGAGTCGGTCCAGGTCACCACCTCCGCCTGACTGTGGACGGAGCTGCCGTGGCGCAGAATCTGCGCGATGGACAGGGGTGCGTCTTGCATGGTGCTCAACATGACTCGCTCCTCTTCGATCGGTTCGCGACCATTGTGTCGCACGACACGGCATTCTCGGGCCATCGAGGTAGTTTGGTTCATGCCGCACGAGAACTTTCCTCCTGTTGTCCGGCTTGCCGTGGGTCGTGAGGCAACGGAAAGCCGGACAACTGGGGGAAAGTGTCGCGACGGCCACCCACCGCTCATCGCCTGGCAGGCACGAACGCTTCGTCGGCATTCTCGCGGCCCGCAGCATGGAAGCACATGACCGCACTTGCCGCAGGCAGACGCCATTCGGTTGGCCTATACAGCGACGGAACCGTCGTCGCTGTAGGAAACAGCTCTGCCGGAGAATGCGACGTGCTCGGGTGGCGGAACATCGTCGCAGTGGCCGCCGGGAATGTGCACACCGCCCGGAACACCGGCAGATCGCACACCGTCGGACTTCTGACGGACAGAACCGTCGTGGCCGCGGGGTGGAACGACGACGGCCAGTGCGACGTGGCCACGTGGCACGACGTCGTAACCATCGCTGCAGGCTGGCGCCGCACCCTCGGAGTGCACTCGGATGGCACCGTCGTGGCTGCCGGCCGCAACACCGAACTGCAGTGCGACGTCGATTCCTGGCGGGGGATCGTCGACGTCGCTGCGGGTGACTGGCATTCCGTCGGCGTCCGGGAAAACGGCTCAGCCGTCGCCACGGGCAACAACCGATTCGGACAGTGCGGTATCGGCGAGTGGCGCAACCTCACCGCGATCACGGCGGGATATCTGCACACCGTCGGCCTGAGAACCGATGGAACCGTCATTGCTGCCGGGCAACGCAAGTCGGGTGCGTGCAACATCGAGGAGTGGATCGAAGTGACGTCGGTGGCAGCGGGGAGTCATCACACCGTCGGTGTGCTCGCGACCGGCAGGGTCCGCGCGGTCGGCGACAACAGTCACGGGCAGTGCGACGTCCACGAGTGGCGCGACATCGTCGCGGTCGCGGCGGGCTCCACTCACACGCTCGGTCTACGAGCCGACGGCACCGTCGTTGCGGTGGGAGATCCCAGGGAGGGTCGATGCGATGTCGACGACTGGCACGGCATCCGGCAACCCAGGTCGCGTACTCACCCTCGGTAGTCCTGCCGATCATGACGGGCGACGAGCACGCTCTCGTGGTGCCTGCTGCGTTCGGAATCGGGCGACTCACGCAGGAGATCGCGGCGCCCCCATTCCCGGGTCGATACGGACGGGGCCCTCCGCGGTCGGCGACAACGGGAAGTCGAAGATCGCTGTCGGAAGATAGACCGTGGCACAGGAATTGGGGATGTCCACGACTCCGGACAGCCGTCCCTCGATCGGCGCGGCGCCGAGGAGAAGGTACGCCTGCTCCGGGCTGTATCCGAACTTCGTCAGGTATTCGATGGCGTGCAGACACGCCCTCTGGTACGCCAATTGCGAATCGAGATAGCGCTGTTCACCGTCGAGCGTCACCGAAGTACCCGAGAACGCAAGCCATTCGGAGAACTGAGGATCGGTGTTGCCCGGCATGAAGATCGCGTTCTCACTGACCCCGTAGGTATCCATTCCGCCGCGGATGAGGTCGACACGCAGATCGATGAAGCCACCCATTTCGATGGCACCGCAGAAGGTGATCTCGCCATCACCCTGCGAGAAGTGCAGGTCGCCGACCGACAGGTTCGCGCCGTCGACGAACACCGGATAGAAGATCCGGCTGCCCTTGGTCAGGTTCTTGATGTCCTGGTTGCCGCCGTTCTCGCGAGGTGGAGCAGTGCGTGCGCCCGCCGCCGCGACACGGTCGAAGTCCGCCCCGGTGAGGTTGCCGAGGATCGCACCGTTCGGCTCCGGCGGTAGCGCCAGCGGCGGCACCCGGTCGGGGTCGGTCGCGATCAGAGCGGCCTCACGGGTGTTCCAGGTGGACAACAGATCGTGTGACGGAGCCGTCCCCATCAACCCCGGGTGCACGATGCCGGTGAACGACACGTGCGGAATGTGACGGCTCGTCGCCTTCTGGCCCGAGAAATCCCAGACCGCCTTGTAGGCGTCCGGGAACTGATCGGTGAGGAAGCCGCCCCCGTTGGGCTTGGCGAAGATGCCCGTGTAGCCCCAGCCCTGTCCCGCCAGCGGGCCCGAATCCTCCTGCGGGATCGGGCCGAGGTCGAGAATGTCGACGATCAGGAGGTCACCCGGTTTCGCGCCCTCGACGGCGAACGGCCCCGACAGCGCGTGCACCGTGTGCAGCGGCGCGTTGCGGATGTCGTCGGCGGAGTCGTCGTTGTGGATTTCCCCGTCGAACCATTCTCGGCAGTGCACCCGGAACGACTCCCCCGGTTTCACTGTGGCCACGGGTGGGATGTCGGGGTGCCAACGGTTATGACCGATCTTGTCCTGGTCGGTGAAGCGGCGTGTCGAATCGAGAGGAAAGACGACGTCGGGCACTGGACCTCCTGGGTCGGTCGATCTCGTTCACGGGCGAGGGAGCAGCCGATGCCTCGGGTCGGTCGAGACCGGACGCGACGATCGCCGCGGGCCACCGGGGAGCGCACCCGACACGACGTCCGGATCTGACGCCGTACGCGCAGTCGCGTCATGCAGGCGCACCGCGCTCGATGCACCGCGACCGAGACGCGGCGCGGTGATCGCACGAGGCGCTTGCTGCCCGCAGGAAGGGCATACAGTGGACGGGCCGACGTCGCTCATCGGAATCGAGGCATCGAACAGACCGCACTCGGCGCACCGGAAGTCGTACAGCGGCATCGGCATCGACCTTTCGGAGGAATCAGCTGCCGAAACCGTAACCGACCAAGGTGTCCCGCGCGCTGCGTCGACGAAATTCGTAACTCCTCGGCAATATGCCGCACTCGGTCCCGTCTGCCATCCGCGCAGCCGCCGGTGGGAGAATCGACCCCGTGCCGATGCCCTCACCGCTTCCCGTCAGGAATGGGGTCGGGCCGACGCGTCTGCGTGTGCCGACGTCCGGCCCGTGGTCGACGATCGCCGAATACGTAGTGGCGAGGTTCGACCACATGGACGCCGGCACCTTGTATCAGCGGTTCGACGCCGGCGAGATCGTGGGAGCCGACGGCGGCCCGATCGACCGCGACACGATCCTGGGCACCCACCGGTTCATCTGGTACTACCGCGATCTACCGGTGGAAGATCCGGTGCCGTTCCACGAGAAGATCCTGCACATCGACGACGACCTCGTCGTCATCGACAAACCACACTTCCTCCCGACCACCCCGGGTGGGCGGTACCTACACGAGTCTGCACTCGTCCGATTGCGGATCCGTCTGGACAATCCCGATCTGACGCCGATTCATCGACTCGACCGCGCGACAGCCGGACTGGTGATGTTCTCGACCCGCCCCTCGACACGCGGCGCATACCAGTCGCTGTTCGAGAAGCGGCAGGTCGTGAAGGTCTACGAAGCGGTGTCCGCACGACCTGCAGGATGGGACCCCGACGCACCGACACTTGCGGGCCACCCGGTTCCCGTCACCTATCGCAACCACATCGAGGCGCGCAAAGGCGAGTTGCGAGTGATCGTCGACGACGCCCGTGAACCCAACTCCGAGACCGCGATCGACGTGCTCGGGTCCGGCGTGAGCATCTCCGGACGCGCTGTGCTCCATACGATCCTGCGCCCACACACCGGGCGGATGCATCAACTGCGGGTGCATCTGGCCGCGCTCGGAATCGGGATCCTCGGCGACCGTTGGTATCCCGATCTTCTACCCGAGTCACCGGATGACCACTCTCTCCCACTCCAATTACTGGCGAGGGAACTGGAATTCACCGATCCGCTCTCCGGAATGATGCAGAAATTCGCCAGCCGCCGAACGCTGCAAGAGGCGCCGATTCCGGAGCAGGCCGAGCAGCACCGCTGATGACTCCGGGTCGCTCAGAGGACCTTCTTCACCACGCTCGACTTGAGCTGCATCTGACCGAATCCCGGCACCTTCGCATCGAGATCGTGGTCACCCACTCCATCAGTGATCAACCGGATTCCGCGTACCTTCGTGCCCATCTTCACGACGCCGCCGCCTGCACCCTTGACCTTGAGGTCTTTCACGATGTGTACGGTGTCGCCGTCGGCAAGCACGTTGCCGACAGCATCCTTGACAACCCCCTCGGCAGCATCGGTCTCCACATCGACGTCCGCGGACCACTCGTGACCGCACATCGGGCATGTCAACAACGCGCCGGTCTCATAGGTGAACTCACTCGCGCACACGGGGCACGGTGGAAGTTGATCCGACATAAGAACGGGACGCTATCACACCACCCAGAAGGCACATCCACCTGAGAAATCAGTGTTGCAAGGACAACGAGACAGACCCGTTGCCGTACTTCTTCAGCCACGTGATGACCAGGCTGGGCCGTACACCCACGGGGCGGCGCGACAGCTGGGTCGCGATAGTCCGGCTGTAACATCTGCGCTTGTGCTCGATACCCCTCAGGCACCCGAGCAGGGAAGTATTGTCGATTACTCGGCGCTACCCGGCCCGGGTGCACGAAAGTCCAAAATGCCTGCTCTCGACGCACGAGGGTGGACGCTGAAGGTAGCGCTCTCGCAGCGTCCGTGGAGCTTCGTTGCCTCGGTCGGCATGGCGATCTCCTTCGTCTGCAACGGTCTCACCCCCGTCGTGGTGGGCAGGGCCGTGGATGAAGCAATTGCCACCGCATCACCCCACCGACTGGGATTCTGGATCCTGGTCCTGGGAGCCCTCTTCGCATTCGCCATCGGCGTGAACTGGGTTGCGCGCTTCATGCTGATCCGCAGTCAACAGCTGGTCAGCCATGATCTGCGCACCATGGTCACCGACCGCATCCAAGATCCACGTGGGTTCGCCGGCCGCGAGCGCACCGCAGGCGGATTACTGTCGATCGCCTCGTCCGACACCAGCAGGGTCGGCGACATCGTGATGATGACGGTCATGCCGGTGGCCGAGGCTGCGGCCATCACCTACGGCGCCATCATGATGTTCACCATCAATCCCTGGCTGAGCCTGGCCACCCTCATCGGTGGCCCTCTTCTCGTGGTCGTGGCCCTTCGGGTGGCCCGGCCACTGCAGAGCCGTTCGGTGGCACGTCAGCATGCGATCGCTCAGGCTGCAGCGACCGCCACGGACGTGGTGCAGGGGCTGCGCATCCTCAAGGGCCTGGGTGCCATCGTCACTGTCCGGGGTCGCTATGACGAGGTCTCGGACATCGCCTATCGCAAGACCGTTCACGCCAATGCAGCCGAAGCGAGCCTCAACGGTGCCACCGAGGCAGCCGGTGCGATCTTCGTCTCCACCCTCGGCATCGCTACCGGCATGCTTGCACTGAACGGACACGTGACCATCGGTGAACTCATCACGGTCGTCGGCCTGACCCAGTTCCTCATCACTCCGATGACGATGTTCGGCAGGAACCTCGCCTCGCGCTGGGCCTCTGCCGAGGCATCCGGACGGCGTATCCGAGAGGTCCTCGGGGCAGGCTTCGAACGCACCACCGAGGTCGACGCCGCCAAGGCCGACCAGTTCATGGAGACGCTGCCGACCGGTCTCACCGTCGTACGCGGCATCGACCACGAGCTGATCTCCCAATTGGAGTCGCTACCACGGAGCAGGGTGATCGTCGTCCCGCATGCAGCGGACCTGTTCGACGGCAGCGTCGCCGACAACGTCCACCCCGACCGGGCCACCGCCGAGGAGGCCCTCCGAGTCGCCTGCTGCGACGACATTCCAGAGGGCCCCGACAAGCGCGCAGGCGAAAACGGACGCATGCTGTCCGGAGGTCAGCGTCAGCGCGTGGCCTTGGCGCGCGCCATCGCCTTCGATCCCGAAGTCCTCGTGTTGCAGGATCCGACCACCGCGGTGGACTCGGTGACGGAGCAGAACATCGCCGAGCAGGTGTCCCACCACCGGGCAGGCAAGATCACGCTTGTGCTCAGCGAGTCACCGGCATGGACCGCTGTAGCGGCCGACCACCTGAGTGTCCAGGATCTGAGGGCCGCAGCCGAGGAACTTCTGGCGGGGGCCACGCTATGAGTTCGCCGACGAGCGCGACCCCACCCGCCAAGGCCGACACCGCTCTTCGGTTCCCTCTGGCCACACTGAGGCAGGTGCGGCGCGAGGTCGCGCGACAATTCGGCCGGGTCCGCCACGCGAAGCTGTTGTTCCTGCTCTCACTCATGCTACTCGGCCTCGGCGCCTACGCCGGTGTGCTGGTGCCGCAGCTGATGGGCCAGATCGTGGATCTGGTGATGGGCCACACCCAGCGATCGCTGTGGCCCATCGGCGCAGGCCTGATTTCCGCGGCGATCGCCGGCGCGGTCATGAGCGCCTGCGGCTTCTATCTGGTGGCACGGCTGTCCGAACGCGTGATCGCGAACCTCCGCCAGGACATGATCGGCACCGCTCTGGGACTGCCCACCCACCGAGTCGAGGATGCAGGCACAGGAGACCTGGTCAGCCGTTCCACCGATGACGTCGCCGAGTTGTCTGCCGCCGTCACCGAGACCGTGCCGACGCTGTCCACCTCGTTGTTCACGGTGATCGCCACCGTCATCGCCCTGTTCGCATTGGACTGGCAGTTCCTGATCATTCCGGTGATCGTCGCTCCGGTGTACTACCTTGCCGCGCGCCTCTACCTTGCCAAGGCCCCCAAGCGCTACGCCGACGAGCGCGCTGCCATGGCCGAGCGCGCCCGTCGCGTGCTGGAGGCCATCCGGGGCCGTGCGACAGTGCGTGCGTTCTCGATGGAGGACCGCATGCACACCGATATCGGGAACGCCTCGTGGGGCGTGGTCCGCAAGGGCATCAGGGCCCGCACCACCATGCTCGGCCTCAACGCCTGGATGCTCGTCGCCGAGTTCCTCATGCTGGCGATCGCGCTGTCGGTGGGATACCGCCTGGTGGCCACCGACGCCCTCACCGTCGGTGCGGTGACCGGAGCGGTCCTCATGATCATCCGGTTGCGTGGTCCCTTGAACACGTTCATGCGCGTGCTCGACGTCGTACAGTCCGGTTACGCCTCGCTGGCGCGTGTCGTGGGAGTGGTCGTCGACCCGCCGGTGCCGGTGCCGGACAGCGGTGTCGATATTCCGCAGGGTCGCGTCGAGCTGCGCGGCGTCAGCTTCAGCTACGGCGACGCCTGGGCAGTACGCAATATCGACATCACCATCGCCCCGGGCGAGACCGTCGCCATTGTCGGCGCATCCGGAGCCGGAAAGACCACGGTGGCAGCGTTGGTGGCGGGATTGCGAGTACCCGATGCGGGTGAGGTGCTCGTCGACGGACATCCCGTGTCGTCGCTGTCCGACCGTGAGCGCATCGCCCGTCTCGCCATGGTCAGTCAGGAGGTCCATGTCTTCTCCGGAACCCTGCGCCAGGATATGACTCTCGCCAAACCCGACGCCACCGATGCAGAGCTCCATTCGGCACTCGCTCTGGTGCATGCGGGATCGTGGTTCGACCGGCTTCCTCAGGGCCTCGACACGGTTGTCGGCGCGCGGGGCATCCAGCTGGATCCCGTGGCCGCACAGCAGCTGGCGCTGGCTCGCATCCTGCTTCTCGACCCGGCCGTCGTCATCATGGACGAGGCGACTGCCGAGGCGGGCTCGGCTGGAGCCGGGGCGTTGGAGGATGCCGCCGACCAGGTGACTCGTGATCGATCAGCCCTAGTGGTGGCGCACCGCTTGGACCAGGCCTCCCGTGCCGACAAGATCCTCGTCATGGACTCGGGTCAGGTCGTGGAACACGGCACCCATGACCAGTTGCTCGCTCGTGGCGGGATCTACCACCGATTGTGGTCCGCGTGGACTGCCGGTCGGCAACAGATCGGCCACGATGCCGCGGTCACGGACGAGGTCGGTGGCGACGTTCGGGACAAAGATTCCGACCCCGACCTCGCAACGTCGGGCGTCACTACCTAGCCGCTCAGCCGGCGCACCAGCCATCCGGGCAGGTCGTCGGTGGAACTCTCCGACGTTCTCGATATCGTCGGCAAGTGCACCGTGGTCGACTCTGTGCCCGCACCAAAGGCGGCACCCCCTACCTGCACCGCGATCACGTGCCGAGCTGATCGCAGAGCGAAGCGATCCTCGAGCAGATGCATCTCCAGCAGCTCACCCGGGTCGAGAGGACCATGAAGAACCTCGGAGGCGCAGGCTATACCGACCTGACCCGTCGTCGATGTGGAAAATACCTGCGAGACAGCCCTTCACCGTCCACAGCACCGGTGGTGGACCGGCCGCACAGACCCGCACAACGAGCTCGGCGGCCGCTTCACCCCGACCTCGGCGATCACCGATCTCTACCCGCACGGATCTGCGCGCTCGATCTGCGCACGCAACGCGCGTGCGGCCAGACAAGTTTGTTCACCACCGACTTCACCGCCATCAGAGCGGCAGCTCCGTCATTCTTCAGGGCTGCGGTGACGCGCCCGCAGCAGTCCCCGACCGATGCCCGGACTCCCTCTCGTACAACGCCGCCCATTCCTTTCGCGACCGGATCGAGGTGTCGACGTCCTGCGCTTGGGCGCGTAGCGCACCGACTGTGGCGTCGCCTTCGGGAATCACGGCGAACGGGTCCCAGTTGAGGAATCTGCATGCGTTCTGCCACGTGATCTTGTCGATGTCCGAGTCGTCGGCTCCTGCGGACTCGAGCTCTCGGAGAACGAATTCCGGTGCGTCCGGCCACAGCGAATCGGCGTGCGGATAGTCGCATTCCCAGGCGATGTTGTCGATGCCGATCTCATGCCGAAGCTTCAGTGAGGTCTTGTCGGTGACGTAGCAGGCGATGACATGCTCGCGGAACACGTCGCTGGGCATCTTGCTGCCGAAGTCGCGGCGCAGCCAACGTTGATTCGTGTAATGACGGTCGGAGCGGTCGAGAAAGAACGGAATCCAGCCGACACCTCCTTCGGACAGCGCCACTTTCAGCTTCGGGAATTGGCGCAGTGCGGGTCCCCACAGAAGATCTTGGATGGCGATCATCGAGATGCTCGGCGCCAACACCATCAAGTTGTCGATCGGGGCGTCCTCGGCGAGGCTCAAGGCACCGAACCCTTGACCGATGTGCAGGTTCATCACCACATCGTTGTCGGACAGGGCTTGGAACACCGGACTCCAGAAATCGATGTCGTGATAGCTGGGCAATCCTGCGACGTGGGGTTGTTCGGCCATTGTCACGGAGTCGCACCCCTTCGCAACGACCCGTTCGATCTCGGCGACCGCCAGTTCCGGGTCCCAGAGCGGCAGGATTGCGAGGGGAATGAAGCGCCCCGGGTAGGTGGCCGCCCATTCATCGATGTGCCAGTCGTTGTACGCCTGGATCACTCGGACGGTGATGTCGTCGCGAAAATGGCTCAGATGCCCGGCGCTGAAACCGGCGAACGTCGGGAAGCACATCGAAGCCAGGATTCCGTTGACGTTCATATCCTTCACCCGAGCATGAATGTCGTATACGCCCGGGCGCATCTCGGCATATCCCGCGGGGTCGTGATCCCATTCCTCGGGAGGCCAGGACACGACAGCGTTCAACCCGGTGACACCGACCGGGCGGCCGCGATACAACCACCGGTCCACGCCGTGGTCGTCGATTATGATGCGCGGCGCATATTCGGCCCACTTTGCGGGCAGGTGGGCGTCGAACATGTCGGGAGGCTCGACCACGTGGTCATCGATGCTGACCAGGATCATGTCGTCGACGTTCACGGACTCTCCTGAAGTGTCGTGGTTTCTGGAATAGTGCTGGACGGTCACATTTTTCGGAAGTCCCAGCTCGTGACCTTCTCTGGGGTGAACCGCAGCCACGCATGGCGACCGTCGAAATGCATCTCGTCACGGCCGGTGTATTTGCGGGCGAACAAGCGTTCCGGCGTGGCCAAGTCGGGATTCGGCTCACCGGATCGAGGCACATCACCAACAGCGTCGAACCGACCACGGATCTCCACCCCGCGCAGTTCGTTGAACTCGTGACCTGTGTCGATCAGGACTGCGCCCAGCGGGTTGCGCTCGATGTCGGTCCACCGCTGGCTCTTCACCACCGAATTGAGCCAGAGCACCGTGCCGTCCCAGACGAACCATAACGCGCTCAAGTGCGGCCCATCCTGTCCGGACGTTGCCACACGGCATGTGCGCTCTTCGTTCAGAAACGCGTCGACCTCCTCCGGGAGCATGGCGATTCTGCGTCCTCGGCGCTGTTGCTTCACGGGTTACCTTTCGTGCGAACGGATATTACTGTTGCTGGGCAGCTTTCGTCGCTCAGATCTCGAGAGCGACAGGCCGACGACGTCATCGGCCCATGAAGAAGCCGACCGTGGGTGTCGCAGCGGGGTAGGAACCGGACAGGCCCGAACTGAAGTAGCCCGAGTCTGCGGTCAGGGTGATACCGCTGATTGCCGACGCTGCGTCGCTGCACAGGAACAGCAGTGGGTAGGCTTGTTCGATCGCTGCGGCGGGGTCGATTCCGGTCTCGGCGCGGTAGTCGGACCCGAAACCGAGCCACGTCTCCGCATTTGCCCGGGCAAGCGGAGTATCGGTGGGGCCAGGGCAGATCGCGTTGATGCGGATACCCTTCTTGCGTAAGGGAAACGCCTGTGACGCTACATAGGCGCACACTGCCTGCTTGCTGAACATGTATTCCGCTTTGCCGTGTGCTACCGCCCACGCGGACGCCTCGGTGTAGTCGTCGATCGACAGAAACTCCTGCAGCGCTGGGAGGTTCGAATCCCAGCCCAGTCCTGCGGCGGAAGAGATGAAACAGATTGCGGAGCCGCGGCGAAGCATCTCGGAGTCCAGCAGGCGTTCGATGACGAGGCGATGCCCGAGGAAATTGACGCGTTCGAGGTGCGGCGTGCCGTTCGCGACGCCCGCCGCAGCGAGCACGACATCGACGTGGCCGCCGATCTGTGCGATCCCGGTCTCGATGGAAGCGATGTCGGTCAGGTCCAGCAGTACTGCCTTGACACCGGGGGTGGTGATCGGTGCACAGTCGGCCACGATAACCTCCGCACCCGCACTGAGCGCGAGTTCTGCTGCAGCGGCACCCATACCACTGGCACCGCCGACCACGAGAACTCTCTTGCCGTCGAATCGGAAGGCATCGAACAAAGTCATGGTTTCTTCTCCTGTGTTCTACGCGAGGGTGCGGAGCAACGTGTCTGTCGGAACAGTGCCCGGTTCATGTCACCACGCCCCGAATCTTGAGATCGAGCATGTCGTCCACGCTGAAACCGAGCTCGCCGAGGACCTCCTCGCAGTGCTCGTTGAACTCCGGCGCTCGATGAGGAGTCGATGCGCATTCGTCGAACTGAACGGGTGCAGCCGCCAGCCGGAACGGGACTCCCTCGGAGGTCGCACACGGCTGGATATATCCGTTGGCGTCGGTCTGGGGATCGGCAACGGCCTCCAGCGTGTCCTGAACGACGCACCACTGGCCGGTGAAATCGGCCAGTCGCTCCCGCCACTCGGCCAGTGATCGCTCGGCGAACGCATCGCGCAGGATGGCGATCGCCTCACCACTGTGCGCCATCAGAGCGCCATGGTCGACGAAGCGCGGATCGTCGGCCATCTCCGGACGGCCGATCACCTTGCACATCGACGCCCAATATCGACCGGCCTGCAGGCACGTGAACGAGAGCCATCGTCCGTCCCGGGTCGCGTAATGGCCCGTCAGAGGATTCGACCGGGTGCCGGCAGGAGGCGGGGTCCAGGGCGTGTTCAGCTGCAGCGACAGCGCCAATGCCTGCCCCATAGACCACATTGCTGTGCCCATCAGCGAAACGTCGACGGTGGTGGCCTGACCCGTGCGCTCCCGGTGGAACAACGCACTCGAGATCCCGCCGGCGATCGTCATGCCGCCGATCGAGTCGCCGAATCCGGGTGCCGGCGGCACCGGGACTTCGCCGTACTCGGGCCGCATGACTCCGGCAGCGACACCTGCGCGTGCCCAGAATGCGAGGGAGTCGTACGCCCCACGGTCCGCGTCCGGTCCGCGTTCTCCTTGTCCGGTCCCGCGGACGTAGATGATCTGCGGATTGTGCTTCCGGATGTCGGCGACGTCGATCTTCAACTTGGCTCGGACGCTCGGCAGTTTGTTGGTGAGGAAGACGTCCGCTGTCGCGGCGAGCCGACAGAGGATTTCGTGCCCGATCTCGGATGTGAGATCCAGTCCGATGCTGCGCTTTCCACGGTTCGAGTGTTCGAACAGTACATGCACGTCGTCTGGCACTACCGCGATTCCGGACGACGCAAGGCCCCGCATGGCGTCTCCCCGCGAAACGTGCTCGACCTTGATCACATCTGCGCCCCAATCGGCGAGCAGTGCGGATGCAGCGGGCACAAAGGTGTGTTCGGCAACTTCGAGAATCCTCACGCCCTGCATGACTCTGGTCACGGGAACCCCTCCTGTTTCGTGGCCTGCACTCTCGACGGTCATGCAGACTGCAAAGAGATGCGATCAGTGATCGCATTTCATGATTTCGAAGTATGCGATCATTGATCGCATACTGTCAAGGGGTGGACGCCGAAGGTGCGGAAGTGGAACGAGATGCCGAGTAACGATGTTCGGGAGGGTCGCTCAGACGACGAAGCGGACCCGGGGTCGGCCCTGTGGTGGGCTGAGAGGGCATCGACCGAGAGTCGACGCCGGCCACGACCCGGAGGGCTGTCCACTGAACGCATCGTCGACGCCGCCCTGGATGTACTGCGCGAGGACGGCGTCGAGGCGCTCACTGTGCGTGAGGTTGCGGCACGTCTCGGCACTCGAAGCGCATCACTGTATCGATACATTGCCAGTCGTGACGAATTGATCGCGCTCATCGCAGATCACGTCATGGGAGAAATCCGCATCGTGTCCACTGGACACGGCTGGCGCGCGGATCTCGGAGCATTGATGCAGGAGATGAGACGCGTGATGCTTTCCCAGCCGCTACCCTCGTCGGCCGGCCGGAATATGAGTGGGTACGGCCCGAACACCCTGCGCGTCATCGATTCTGCTCTCCGCCTTCTGCTCGATGCCGGGCTCGAACCCTCGTATGCCGCGTACGCCACCAGCAGCATGATTCAGTTCGTCGCAGGTGCGGCGGGTATCCAACGGAGCGACGTCGGACGGGACGCGCAGGGCGCCAGCAGGTCCGACGGCTTCACGCTCCTGCTCGGGGGCCTTGACCTCGAACGCTTCGGCGCCTTCCGGGTAGCAGGCCACGAGTATCTCGCGGCCACCGCTGATGACGTCTTCTCCCACGGAATCGAGATCTTCCTCGACGGCATCGCCTGCCGTATCCCTGAATAGGCGCGCGCCGTCTGCGCAGAGAAGAGCCGGACAACTCATTCGTCCCGCTCCACTCGGGCAATGAACTCGACGATCCGACCGGCGCGGATCGAAGCGCTGGGCGCGGTGACGATCTGGTGGATGATCACGTAGCGCCGACCGCGATCCAATTGGGCGAACCTCATCGACGCGATCGGGGATCGGTCCAGTGCCGATACGAAGTCGGTGGGCACCTCGGCCACCGCAGGACCGGGATATGCCCGCTCCCAGCGCCCGTCGGCTTTCGCCCGCTCCACCTCGGAAAGTCCACGGGATGCAACGCACGCCAGAACATCGACGCCACGAGCAATGAGCACGAGTGCTGGCAGTGCAAGCTCACAGTGAAGAAGACTTCGCACGCAGAGCGCGTCGCGGTATTGAACTCCACGACCTCGTCAGTTCACACGGCATACTCGACGCTTCGTCGCTGCGCGTCTGCCCAGGTGGGTTCACCAACGAAGACCAGACCTCGGTTCCTGCTGCAGAGTCTCCGCCCATGCTGACGGGCATCCGAGATCGCGAGATGCACGAAGTCCAGTAGTGCCCCATAGAGTGGTGTAACCCGGTGACCAGCACCACAACCGACAGCGTGTCGCTGCTGGACGTGAAACGGTCACCGCGTGATCCTTC
>NZ_JBHWWZ010000061.1:0-27480 GCF_042730275.1 Rhodococcus sp. NPDC060086 | reverse complement strand
GCCGCTGCTGGAGGTCGTCGAGGTTCTGTCCTATTACGGTGATCCCAGACACATCGCAGTGGCACTGGATTCACGCCGGCCTACCCGCTCCCACCTGGCGTTTCCCTTCAGAAAATCGACGATTGGCATACCGTGCCGGAAATTTTCGCCGCCGACACGTGTGCTAGCAATGGATCACGGGAAAATTTTCACAAACACAGGAGAAGCAACTTGTCGTCGAAGATCGCAATTCTGGGAGCAGGACCGAGTGGGCTCGCGCAGCTGCGCGCCTTCGAGGCAGCACGGAAAGCCGGTCTCGATGACATCCCCGACATCGTCTGCTACGAGAAGCAGGCGGACTGGGGCGGAATGTGGAACTACACGTGGCGCACCGGCCTCGACGCGCACGGCGAGCCCGTTCACGCGAGTATGTACCGGTACCTGTGGTCCAACGGACCCAAGGAATGCCTCGAGTTCGCCGACTACTCCTTCGAGGAGCATTTCGGGCGACCCATCCCCTCGTATCCGCCGCGCGCGGTCCTCCTCGACTACATCATGGGTCGGGTCGAGAAAAGCGATGTGCGCAAGTACGTCCGGTTCAACACAACGGTCCGGTGGGTCGACTACTCCGAGCAGAGCGAGAAGTTCACCGTCACCGTGATGGACCACGACAAAGGCACACTCGAATCGGACGAATTCGACCACGTCGTCGTTGCCACCGGACACTTTTCGACTCCGAACGTGCCGGATTTCGACGGCCTCGACCGATTCCCCGGCCGCATCCTGCACGCGCACGATTTCCGCGACGCCTCCGAATTCGAAGGCAAGCGACTGCTTCTCGTCGGCAGCAGCTACTCGGCCGAGGACATCGGAACGCAGTGCTACAAGTACGGCGCGAAGGAGATCACCTTCAGTTACCGCTCCGGGCCGATGGGACACAACTGGCCCGAGGCGTTCTCCGAAGTTCCGCTCCTCACCCACGTGGACGGCAACACCGCGCACTTCAAGGACGGCAGCACCCGCGAGGTCGACGCCATCGTGCTCTGCACCGGCTATCAACACCACTTCCCGTTCCTGCCCGACAACCTGCAACTGCGCACCAACAACCGGCTCTACCCGCGAAACATCTACAAGGGCATCTTCTTCCAGGACAACCCGCGTCTGATGTACCTCGGGATGCAGGACCAGTACTTCACCTTCAACATGTTCGACGCGCAGGCCTGGTACGCACGCGACGTGATGCTGGGGCGGATCTCGTTGCCCGACGTCGCCGCACGCGACGCGGACATCGAGTCGTGGCGGACCCGCGAAGAAGCCCTGAGCACTCCGATCGAGGACATCGACTTCCAGGCCGCGTACATCCGCGACCTCGTCGATCGGACGGACTACCCCGAATTCCACGTCGAGCGCCAGGGCGAGGTGTTCAAGCAGTGGAAGAAGGACAAGAAGAACGACATCATGGGCTACCGGAACCGCAGCTACACCTCGACCCTCACCGGAACCACCGCCCCGCCGCTCCCCGCACCGTGGATGGAGATTCTGGACGACTCCCGGGAATCGTTCCTGCGCAACGATTTCGAGAAGAACTCGAGCGTCGGTTCCGACGAGAAGATCATCGTCGAGCGACCCGACCGAGCGCGGGCTTCCAGCAAGCCACGATCCGCCGCTCCTCGCGTCGCCGCGAAGGTCTAGGAGCTATCTGCGGCGTCGGCGGCCGGTCCCGAAGATGCTTCGCGAGATCTCACGACCGGCGGCCGACGCTGCCGAACGCAGGAACCCCTTCACTGCACTGTTGCCGAGCACCTGCTCGACGAGGGTCGTCCCGTCCTCGGCCGGCGCGACCGGTGTCCACTCGCCGGGGCGCTCCGGCAGCGGGGGCACCTCGAATTCCGGGTCGTTGTCGGGTGCACCCGACACCGTGGCGGTGAGCTTTTCGTATGCCGACTCCCGGTCGATGGTTCGGCCGTACTTCCCGTACATCGGGCTCGCCTGCGCGGACGCACGCATTGCGTTCTCGCCGACCGTGTCCATCAGCGACCTCGGCGGGCGCATCCGCGTCCACGCGACGGGTGTGGGAGCTCCCATTTCGGACAGCACCGTCACGATGGCCTCCCCCGTCCCCAAAGTGGTGAGGGCTTCCTCGAGATCGTAGAACTCGGTCGTCGGGTAGGTACGAACCGTTTTCGTGAGCGCCTTCTGGTCGTCCGGGGTGAACGCGCGCAGCGCATGCTGGACACGCGCGCCGAGCTGTGAGAGCACCGCGGTCGGAATATCGGTCGGCAGCTGGGTGCAGAAGATCACGCCGACACCCTTCGACCTGATCAACTTCACCGTCTGCTCGATCTGCTGCAGGAACGCCTTCGACGCATCCGCGAACAGCAGGTGCGCCTCGTCGAAGAGGAACACGAGCTTCGGTTCGTCGAGGTCGCCGACCTCCGGAAGTGCCTGGAACAGGTCTGCCAACAACCACATCAGGAATGTGGAGAACAACTGCGGGCGCATCGCCTGATCGCCGAGCTCGATCAGATTGAGCATCCCCTGCCCACCGACGACGTCGAGCAGATCCTCGGTTTCGAGTTCGGGCTCTCCGAAGAACGTATCGCCACCCGCGGCTTCCAAGTTGACGATCGCACGCAGGATCACACCCGCCGTGGCCTTGGACACTCCACCGATTCCCTGGAGTTCCGCCTGCCCCTCGTCGCTCGTCAGGTGCGCGATGGTCTGGCGCAGATCCTTCAGGTCGAGCAACGCGAGACCGTTTTTGTCGGCCCAGTGGAAGATCAACCCCAGCGTGGATTCCTGGGTCGCGTTCAGTTCGAGCACCTTGCTCAACAGGATCGGACCGAACGCGGTGACGGTCGCGCGAACGGGGATCCCCACCCCCTCGGTGCCCAGCGAATAGAACCGCACGGGAAAGCCGGTCGGATCCCAGTCGTGGTCCCCCGTCTCCACCGCACGGGCAGCGATCGCATCGTTCGTCACCCCCGCTGCCGACAGACCCGACAGGTCGCCCTTCACGTCGGCCACGACGACAGGTACTCCCGCGGAGGAGAGTTGTTCCGCGATGAGCTGGAGCGTCTTGGTCTTGCCGGTGCCGGTAGCACCGGCGACCAGGCCGTGCCGGTTCAGAGTCGCCAGAGGTATCCGGACGTGAGCCGCCGGATCGACCGTGCCATCGTGCAGGACGGCCCCCAGTTCCAGGGCGTTCCCTGCGACGGCATATCCGTCGGCAATGGTCGTACTCGGTCGCGAAGTTTCGGCCATGCGATCTCCCCTATCGACGTGTGACAGACCTCGGCGCACCCACCGACGACCTTAACCGCTCGAGTGTCTGGCTACTCTGTGTGTCGTGCAGGACAAACTCGTATGGATCGATTGTGAGATGACCGGGCTACGGATCGGCAGTGACAAGCTGATCGAGATTGCTGCGCTGGTCACCGATAGCGACCTCAATGTGCTGGGCGACGGAGTGGACATCGTGATCCACGCCGACGACGATGCGCTGGCCTCCATGCCGGACGTGGTGCAGCAGATGCACGCGAAGTCCGGACTCACCGAGGAGGTGCGCCGCTCGACCGTCAGCCTCGCCGAAGCAGAGAAACTGGTGCTCGATTACATCCGTGAGCATGTCACCGAACCGGGCACCGCGCCCCTGGCGGGCAACTCGATCGGAACCGATCGCACCTTCATCGCCAGGGACATGCCCGAACTCGACAGCTTCCTGCACTACCGCATGGTGGATGTCAGCTCGATCAAGGAACTGACCCGCCGCTGGTTCCCGCGGATCTACTTCGGCCAGCCGGAGAAGGGCCTGTCGCACCGTGCGCTGGCCGATATCAAGGAATCGATCCGCGAATTGCGCTACTACCGGCGCACGGTGTTCGTCGCCGATCCCGGACCGTCGTCGGCCGATATCGCCGCCACCGTGAAGGACCTCGGACCCGCCTGACCAGGCGATTCGGCTTTTCCATCAAAGTCACGCTAGTATCTGTACCGCAGGCGCACGCGGTCGAAGACCGTACGCGAATGCGATGGTGAGTGTAGTTCAGTTGGTAGAGCACCAGGTTGTGATCCTGGCTGTCGCGGGTTCGAGTCCCGTCACTCACCCCGAAGTAAGGCCCCGACCGGATTCCGGTCGGGGCTTTACTTGTGTGTCGTCCTGTGGGCTCGGGCCTGTGGGTCAACGGGACACTCCACCCGGCCGATGAGGTGCGGGTCTCAGTCGAACCGGCGGACCTGATCGCGGCGGTAGCCCCAGGCCGTGAGGCCGGCGAAGATCACGGTCCACACCGCGAGCATCACCAACGACAGCGGCACGACGGACTCTCCGGTGAGCGCGACCAGCACCAGGTCGGTCGCGCCACGGGTAGGCACGAAGGGCGCGATCTGCTCGATGATCTCCGGCGTGCCCGCCTCGTCGAAGAACATTCCACCGGCCACCGCAAGCGGTAGGAAGCCGATGCTGTTGGCGATGGCAGCCACCCTCATCGACATCAGGTAACCCATCGCCGACCCCAGCAGGGTGAAGGTCACGACCACGATCAGAAGCGCCCCCGCCGCCAGCAACACCCGTGGCAGCGGAGCCGAGGCAGCGGTGAACAATCCGGCCACCAGTACGATCGGGATGATCGCCGCCGCGACCACTACCAGCCCGACCAGCAGGTATCCGAGCATCTGCGGCGCGAATCCACCGGGGAGGGTGCGCAGATAGCGCCCCCAGGCGGACTCCCGTTGCGCCGCGATCGCGATGCTGAAGTGGCCGACGCAGGCCATGAGCACCCCGAACACCACCAGGGTTGCGGTGGCCGAGGTGATCGCCGTCGCATCCTGCCCGATGAACGGTACGACGAAGAACACCATCACTCCGACCGGCACCAGCGCCACGGTCGAGAACATCGTGGGCGTGCGAATGTTCTCGACGAGATTCCGTCGGGTATAGGTCACGGCCAAGGAGGACACGGAACGGCCTTTCGGGTCATGTATCCCGCCGAGCGCCGGTGATCGCCAGGAAGGCGTCCTCCAGCGAGGCGGACTCGATCACGATGTCGGTGAAGGACGCGCCGGCGGTGACCAGTTCTCGGACGAGCGCGCAGGCGTCGTTGGTGAGTAGATGGGTGCGGTCGGCGTCTCGCTCGATCGAAGCGACCCCGCTCAGCTCGGGCAACACCGGGTCGGTGAGAGTGACCCGCTTGAGCCGGACTCGGCCGCGGATCTCGTCGATGCCACCGTCGGCGATGATGCGGCCGCCGTCCATCACCACGACCCGGTCGGCGAGTGCCTCCACCTCCTCGATGTAGTGACTGGTCAGCAAGACCGCTCCGCCATCGGCGTGGAAGGAACGGATGCCGTCCCACAGCGTGTGCCGGGTATCCACGTCGAGACCGGTGGTGGGCTCGTCCAGGAACACCAGCCGGGGCCGCCCGACGAAAGCCGATGCGACCGCCACCCGCCGCTGCTGTCCACCGGACAGTCCGCCGACCTGCCGATCGGCCAGGGAGGTGAGGTCGAAGCGGTCGAGCAGCTCGCTGCGGTCCACCGGGTCGGGAAAGTGCGCCGACACGAAGTCCACCAACTCGGCGACCCGCCAGGTCTCCGGTAGCCCGGTCTCCTGCGGCGTCACGCCGATCATGCGGCGGGTCGCCTCGCTGCGCGGGTCTGCGCCGCACAGCTCGACGCTTCCGGAGGTGGGCCGCAGCAGACCTGTCATGACGTTGATCAGGGTGGACTTGCCCGCGCCGTTGGGGCCCAGCAGCCCGAGCACCTGGCCGGCCTGGATGTCCAGGGATACGCCGTCCAGCGCGGTCGCGCCGTTGTATCGGCGGGTGAGGTCGTGCGCACGGGCGAGGATGGTCATGAGTCGGCCTCCGTGAGCTATCGGTTCGGGTCGGTCATGATCGACGGGAGGTCGGGGAAGGCGAAGGGGCCGGGCTCGCCGTGCGGCACGACCGGCCACGCCTGCCCGGTCCCGCCGTCCACCAGCACCAGCTCGGCAACTTCGGCGACCCGCTCCGGCGGAAGGACCGCCACACCGAGATCGCCGATGAAGGGGATCGCCCCGCCGAGAATCGGGGTGTCGATGAAGGTGGGGCACAGTGCGTTCACCGTGACGCCCTGGCCGGCCACGATCGGCGCGACCGAGCGGACCAGCCCGATCACGGCATGCTTGGTGGCCGCGTAGAGCGGGTTGATCGGGCTCTCGCTCAAGCCCGCCAGGCTCGAGGTGGCCAGGATCGCGCCCGAGCCCTGCTCGGTGAACACCTCCAGGGCTGCGTGCATCCCGTACACCACCCCGTCGAGGTTGACCGCGACCAGGGCGCGGTAGTGCTCGGGCCGGAAGTCCTCGACGAAACCGCCCTGTTCACCGATTCCGGCGTTCAGCACGGCGATGTCGAGGCCTCCGAATCGCTCGGTCGCGGTTCCGACCGCGGCGATGTTGTCGGCTCGCCGGGCGACGTCGGTGCGGACGAATGCTCCGCCGATCTCCTGGGCGATCGTTTCCCCCGCCGGATCGATGTCGGCGATCACAACGTGGGCGCCGCCGGATGCGAAGCGGCGGGCGATGGCCGCACCGATTCCACTGGCACCGCCGGTGACGAGTACGACTTTGCCGTCGAGGTGCTTCATGACTGCTCCGCAATGGCCGGGAGCGGCCGGGTGGCGTGGTCGATCGCGGTGGTGATCTCCTTCAGATAGCGGTCGAGATCGAGGTCCGGGTCGCGGGACAGCGCGGTGGGAACGAGGTCGATCGCGCTACGGACGATCCTGGCCATGACAGTGACGTCGAAGTCCCGGAAATCACCGCTCTCCTGCCCCGCCACGAACAGCTGCTCCAGCGGCAACAGCATGTGCCGGTCGAACTCGGCCGGGTCGGCGTCGGGGAGGTCGACCAGGCCGCCGCTGGTGATGATCTCGACGATTGCGACCATCCGGGCCGGATAGGCGCGAATGTACTCCAGGTTCGAGCCGATGTAGGCCCGCAGCCGGCCGACAGGCGTGATCTCGGCGTCGATCATCGGGGTCATGAATGCGGCCGCATCACTGTAGACGGTGGTGATCACCTGGCTGATCAACTCGGACTTCCCCGCGAAGTGGTACGAGATCAGTCCGCGACTGATCCCTGCACGGGCGCCGATCCTGCCCATCGACGCACGCTGGTAGCCGACCTCGGCGATGGTCTCGACGGCGGCGGTCACGATCTGAGCGCGCCGCGCCTCTTCGATGAACGAACGGGGCTGGCCGTCAGGTTCAGAATTTGGCCGCATGGCCAAAATTTAGCACACAGCGATGAACTTCGGTCGTTTCCGGCCCTGCGGTCTACTGCGCGAAGAGCCCGGCCACGAACGGAGTCGTGTCGGGCATCGACCGTTCGATGCTGGTGAAGTGCCCTGCCATATACACGCGATAGTCCACATCGGTACCCGATGCCGTCATCTCCGCGGCCAGTTTCGCCGACAACGGGATCGGCACCATCACATCGTGCACGCCGTGGCCGAGAAAGATCGGGCGGTCGTATCCGACGGTGGGGACAGCCAGATAGTCGGCGAGGACAGCAGGCAACTCGCCCTCGAACATCGGACGCGCCGGAAGGTCGCCGACGTTCACGCCCCGCGCGACTTCATCGAGGTCGTCGTAGCAGAGTTCCTCCGCCTGATCCAGGATCTCCCTGCCTGCGGGAGTGAAATAGCTGTCGATATCGACGTCGGGATACGCATCGCGCACTCCGGAGAACAGATAGCCACTGAACGACACCAGCCCCCACAGACCTGGATCTGGAAATCCGGGAACGCCGAGCGTGAACGCCGACTCCAGGTTGGCCGGTGCTCCGGTTGCGACGGTGCCGCGGAAGTCGAGTTCCGGCGCGCGGAAGGTCGCGATATCGGCGGTGTGCAGGGCCGCATGACCGCCCTGGGAGTGCCCGATCACCACCCAGCGCTCGGACAGGGACGGGTCGGCGGCACGGCCGGCGCGGACGCTGTCGACGACACTGTTTGCGGCGCTCTGACCGTCGAGATAGCGGTGGAGACCCTCCGAACCGAGCCCCGGATAATCGGCCGCCACCACGGCGTAGCCCTGCTCGAGCCAGTGCCCGAGATACATCTTCTCGACATCGGATCGCGGGGTGCGTGTCGTCAGCGAACAATCGTCGCCGACACCCGTGGTCCCGTGGGCCCACGCGACCACGGGCCAGCCGCCGTCGGGTGCGTCGCCCTCCGGCACGAACAACGCGCCCGTCGCAACAGTCGGTTCGCCGGAACGCCACTGGGCGCGGTATTCGAACTTCTCGGCGACGGCCACTCCGGGAAGAGAGAGTTCGGCGGGAAGCGATTCGACCGCCACGAGGGTGCCCGGATCCGACCCCACGAACGCGCCCGGAGCGGGCGCGGCGGCCGCGGTCTGCGACACGATCAGCTGCGGAGCAACGAGGCCCAGCGCCACGACGGCGCTGAGCCACGTTCGAATACGGCTCACCGGCTATGCATTCGCGTTACCGGCTTTCCAGGTTGCCCATGGAATGTTCCAGTCACCGAGCCCGTCGGTACCGGACAGGACCCCGCCGACCGTGTTGCTCACGACGACGATGTCGCCGCGCTTGGTGTTGTCGAAGATCCACTTGGCGTTCGCGGGACTCAGATTCAGGCAGCCGTGGCTGGTATTGCGGTAGCCCTGGTCGCCGAGCGACCACGGAGCCGAGTGGAAGAAGATACCGCTGTAGGACATGCGGGTAGCCCACTCCACCGGGGTGCGGTAACCCTCCGTCGAGTCCACGGCCACCCCATACGTCGACGAGTCCATGACCATGTGATCGAACCGGTCGCCGATCGTGTAGACGCCGTTGGGCGTGGGCGTGTCGTTCTTACCCATCGACGTCGGCATCGTGATCACGTCGGCACCGTTGCGGTTGACGACCACCTGCTTGGTGTTGTCGTCGACACGGATGATCACCGAGTCGCCGATCGTGAACGAAGTGTTGACGTCGGACTGACCGAACAGACCGTCGCCCATATCCTTGCCGTACGCCTTCACGTCGACGGAGACGGTGGTGCCGGGAGCCCAGTACTGCTCGGGCCGCCACCGCACCTCTCGGTTGTTGACCCAGTAGAACGCACCCTCCACCGGTGGGTTCGTCGTGATCGTGATCGCTTCCTCTGCGGCAAGACGGTTCGGGATGTTCTCGTCGAACTGAACCGCGACCGGCTGACCGATACCGACGACCGAACCTTCACCTGGCATGACGTACGGCTGGGTGAGGTTGGACGGAGACGAGGTCGTGAACGACAGGGTCGAGGTGGTGGCACCGCCGAGTCCGTAGGCGACGGCTTCGAGGACGTACTGACGGTTGTACCCGAGCAGCTCGGTATTGACCCAGGTTGCGTCGTCGTCCTCGATGACGCCGCCTACCGGCTCCCCATCGGGATTGAGCAGGGTCACCGATTCGAGCTTGCCGTTGACCACCGACACCGTCACCGGGTCGATCGGGGAGAAGCCGACGCCGCCGTCCTCCACACTGGCCGACACGGTCGGCTTGATGAGCGCTGCGAGCGGATTCGAGTCGATCGGCACTTCGTCGGCCCCGCCGCCCGAGCCGGGCGAGCAGGCAGTGACGAAGGCCATAAGCCCGACGATCATCAACCCCAGCACAGTCCCGGTCCGCCGCCGACGCGGACCGACCACTTGTTCTTGTTGCACTGCCACTCTCCGCTCCTGCCTCCCCACAGACGCCAAAACTGCACGTAATCTGTGTAAAACGATCTTGCCAGCCCATATTTCGAGCAGGCATCGCGACGCCCCCCGACGTCGATAACGTTCGAATACCGAATCGCCTCCGCCCACTCGCCCGTTACAACGTCAGCAGCCCAAATAGATCCTGACCAGGCGATTTGGCGCGATCTTCGAAGGTGTGTAATCTTCTCTTCGTCGCCGAGACAACAGCCCGGAGACAGAAACACCAAGCGCCATTAGCTCAATTGGCAGAGCAGCTGACTCTTAATCAGCGGGTTCGGGGTTCGAGTCCCTGATGGCGCACAGCGAAGAGCCCCACACCGGGAGACACTACCGGGGTGGGGCTCTTTCGGCACTGTAGAAAAGATCACCCTTCCACAATCACGGGATCTCCGAGCTTGACGTTTCCGTAGTACCAGCCGGCATTCTCGGTGCTCAGGTTGATACAGCCGTGGCTGACGTTCGAATACCCCTGGGAATCCACCGACCACGGCGCGGCGTGCACGAAGATGCCGCCCCATGTGAGCCGCACCGCATACTCGGTGTCGATGCGATAGCCCTCGGGCGCGTCGATCGGCACGCCGTACGTCGACGAGTCCATGACCAAGTGCCGGAACTTCTCGAGCACCGGGAAGCTGCCGACGGGCGTTTCGTATCCGGGCTTGCCCAAAGAGGTCGGCATCGTTCGCACGACCTCACCGTTGAGACTGACGGTGAACTGGTGGGTCGAGCGGTTCGCGACCGCGATGAACGAGTCGCCGACCTGAAAATGGGTCCGCGTCCCGGCGACGAGGACGGTGACGTCGGTGTTGCCGGGCCAGAAACCGTCGGGCACCCACTGCAGCTCCCGGTCATTCACCCAGGCGAAGTGTCCGTCGACGGGTGCGGCGGTGGTGATCTGCACTGCGCTCTCGGCCACCGCGCGATCTGCGACGGGTGCGGTGAACCGGACGATCACCGGATGCGCGACACCGACCACCGATCCGACGGCCGGCTCGACCGCCGAGATTCCGATACCGCCGGGCGGCGCGTGACCGACCGTTCCCGCGGCGGCCGCAGCGCCGGATCCGAACCACACGACGGTAGCGAGAATCGTGGCCAGTAGTAGTCGTGCACTGCGTTGGGCATCCCGCATGACGGTCGCCTCCTTCGAGCGAAGCCGGGTCCCGACTCCATTCAGTGAAGCACGTCACGCCCGCGGATGCGGCACTTGGCGAGTCCTCTGGAAGACACGGAGTGCCCGCGTCGAGAACGACGCGGGCACTCTGTGGAACCGATGGGATCAGCGCAGAATCTTGCGCAGGACGAGCAACCCCACCACTGCCCCCACCGCGATGACGGCATACTTCTTCACCTGAGGCTGATTGACCTTCGCAACGAGGGTCTGCTTGGTGTTCGCCACCAGGGTCTTCGGGTTTGCGCGGAGGCTCAGTTCGTCGAGTGTGCTCGCGAGCTGATTGCGGGCCTTTTCGATGTCCCGCTCGATGTCGCCGGTGTCCCTAGCCACGTGATCCTCCAGAAAGTCGCTGCAGTGTGCTGCGACCACGGTAATGGACGATCGGTCTACTAATGTCGCGGACATGACGGAAAACAGCAGACTCACTCCCGGTGACACCGCTCCCGACTTCACGCTCGCAGACGCCGACGGCAACGAGGTGTCGCTATCCGACTATCGCGGACGCAAGGTCATCGTCTACTTCTACCCCGCCGCGAGCACTCCCGGATGCACGAAGCAGGCCTGCGATTTCCGCGACAACCTCGCGGAACTGAACGACGCCGGACTCGACGTGCTCGGCATCTCGCCCGACAAGCCTGCAAAACTCGCGAAGTTCCGCGACAACCAGGAGCTGACCTTTCCGCTGCTCTCCGACCCGGAGAAGACGACACTCACCGCGTGGGGCGCGTTCGGCGAGAAGAAGATGTACGGGAAGACGGTCACGGGTGTAATCCGGTCGACGTTCCTCGTCGACGAAGAAGGCAAGATCGAGGTCGCCCAGTACAACGTCCGCGCGACCGGGCACGTCGCGAAGCTGCGACGCGACCTGTCGGTCTGACCGTCTCGGTCTGACCTTCTCTGCCTGGCCGGCCAGGGAGCTCAGCGACCCAGAGTACTCAGCAATACAGCTTCCGCGACCGCGAGGTTCTCGATCTCGGACGGATCGACACTCTCGTTCGGTGCGTGGATGACGCAGCGGGGTTCCTCCACTCCGATCAGCGCGATCTCCGCCGACGGCACCGCACGCTGGAGTGCGGTGCACAGCGGGATCGACCCGCCCTGGCCGGCGGTGCCCACCTCACGTCCGTACGCGACTTCGAGCGCGGAGCGCAACGCGGTGTAGCCGGGGCCGTCGGTCACGGCGCGGAACGGTTCACCGACGGCCTCCCGCTCGATCCGCAGGTGGGCACCCCACGGCACACGCGCCTCGAGGTGCGCGACGAGCGCATCCTGCGCGGCGGTCGCGTCGACCCCGGGCGGCACTCGCAGGTTCAGGCGTGCCGACGCGCGCGGCACGATCGCGGCGGCCGAGCCGACGACCGGAGGTGCATCGATTCCGAGCACGGTGACGGCGGGTCGGGCCCAGACGGCGTCGGCGATCGCGCCGGAGGTCGGCAACGCGACCCCGTCGAGGACACCGGCGTCGGCACGGAATCTGTCCTCGGGATACGGCACGCCGTCCCACGTCGCGGTGGCGTCGAGACCGTCGACGATCGTGTTTCCGTCGGCGTCGCGCAAGGTGCCGAGCAGATGTACGAGGGCGGCGAGCGCGTCGGGCGCTCCCCCGCCGTACATGCCGGAATGTACTTCGCCCTTCAGCGTTTCGAGGTGGATGTCGACGTTCGCGATGCCGCGCAGTGTTGTGGTGAGAGTGGGTTTTCCCACCTCGGTGTTGCCGCTGTCGCCGATGATGATGAGGTCGGCGTGGAACAGCTCGGGGCGCTCGGCGACGAGGTGGTCGAGGCCCTCGCCGCCCATCTCCTCCGATCCTTCGATGACGATCCGCACACCCACCGGTAACGGTCCGTCTTCGAGGACCGCGCGCAACGCGAGCAGGTGCATCACGATGTTGCCCTTGCAGTCGGCGGCGCCGCGTCCGTACCAGCGGCCGTCACGTTCGGTGAGCGTGAACGGCGGGCTGTTCCAGAGGTCTTCGTTCCCCGGTGGTTGCACGTCGTAGTGGCTGTAGAGCAGGACGGTGGGTGCTCCGGGAGGGGCCGGGCTGTGCCCGACGACGGCGAGCGAGCCGTCGGAGGTCTCGATGAGTTCGACCTCCGCGATTCCGGCTGCGGCGAATGCGTCGCGCACCCAGGTCGCGGCTCCGACACATTCGTCGGCGGGGAACTGTCGCGGGTCGGCGACCGACCGGAAGGCGACCATGGTCGCGAGCTCGGTGCGTGCGGCAGGCATCGCTGCACTGACGCGGTCGCGCATGCGCTGGACGAATTCGGTCATCGGTCTTCCTTCGCGCGTCGGATGAGTACGTCGATTCCGTCGAGCAGCCGCTCGAGTCCGAATCGGAAATCCTGTTCGTGCCACGCCGCGGGGTCGTCGGTCTCGTCCTCGTCGGAATCGAATGCACCGGCGGCGACCGCGGCGAGGACAAACCTGTATTTCTCCGGGTCGAGGATGCGAGGCAACACCGAGGGGTAGTCGAGTCGGTCGTCCCCGACGGCGGACTCGAGTTCCCAGGAGAACCGTGCGCGGCTGATGACATACAGCGAGATCGTCATCGTAATTTGGACTTTCACCTCCTCGTCGAGAGAGGTGTCGGAGAGGGCGCCGAGACCCGCATCGAGCCAGCGCATGTTGTTGGGCCAGTACGGCGCTGTCCGGATCGGATGCTCGGTCAACCATTTGTACGCGCGCAGTCCGCGATACTCAGCGGTCGCCCAGATGTCGAGTCGCTGCCGCCAGGTGCCCTCGGAGGGCATCTCGGGAGGCAGTCCGAGTGCGCGATCCCAGGCGAGTTCGACGAGCTGATCCTTGCTGTCGACATAGCGGTAGAGCGACATCGTGGTGAAGCCGAGCTCCTTCGCGACCCGGCTCATCGAGAGGGCGTCGAACCCGTCGGCGTTCGCCACCGTGATCGCGGCGTCGAGAACCTGGTCGAGCGTGAGACCCCGACGTGGGCCCCTGGTGCCGGGGTCGCTCAATCCCCATGCCAGCTGCACATTGCGCGGCAGCTCGTCGTCGGGCGCGGAACTACTCATACTTCTCCGTCTGTCGGGGTCTTGCCGTCATCCTAAAACTGTGTACGCTATACACGTACATATATGGCATACACAGTTAAGGACGGTGACATGTCCTCTCCTCCTCCAGCCCTCCACGTGCGAACGCTGCGCAAAGCGTTCGGCTCGACGACCGTGCTCGACGGCATCGACCTACGGGTCGATACCGGATCCGTCTTCGCCCTCCTCGGCGCGAACGGCGCCGGGAAATCCACGACCGTGCGCATCCTCACGACACTGCTCCCGTACGACTCCGGCACCGTCGAAGTCGCGGGTCTCGCACTCCCCGCCCACGCCCGCACGGTCCGCGAACGCATCGCGCTCACCGGCCAGTACGCCGCGATCGACGACGTTCTGACGGGAACCGAGAACCTGCGCCTCGCCGCGCGACTAGCCCATCTTCCGTCGGCGACGATCGACAGCCGCGTCCGCGATCTGATCGAGCGTTTCGATCTCGGACACGTCGCCGACCGGCGGGCCGGCACCTACTCGGGAGGCACAACCCGCCGCCTCGACATCGCGATGAGCCTGGTCGCCTCGCCGCGCGTGTTGTTCCTCGACGAACCCACCACCGGCCTCGATCCCCGCAGCCGCCTCGTCATGTGGGAAGTGATCCGCGAACTCGCCGCCGACGGCGTCACCGTCTTCCTCACCACGCAATACCTCGAGGAGGCCGACCGCCTCGCCGATCGGGTCGCGGTCCTCGACGCCGGGCGCATCGTCGCCGAAGGTTCTCCCGACGAACTCAAGTCACTCGTACCCGGCGGGCACCTGGAGTTGCGCTTCGCCACCGAACCCGATCTCGCCCGCGCCGCGGCTGTCCTCGACGGCGACAGCGATCACGCCACTCTCACGCTCGAAGTCCCCACCGACGGCGATCTCCCCCACATCACCGCGCTGCTCAACCGCCTCGCCGACGAAGGCGTACCGGTCGAGAAGTTCGGTCTGCACTCCCCCACGCTCGACGACGTCTTCCTCACTCTCACCGGCACGAGCGATCGAAAGAAGGTCTCGCCGTGACACTCCCCGGAACTCTCACTCACCCGCTCGGCTACGTACCCCGCGACTATGCGGCAGTAACCGGAAGAAACCTGAGACGCATGCTTCGCAGCCCCGACGCGCTGCTGATGGGTCTCGCGCTCCCGGTCCTTCTACTCGTGCTCTTCGTCTACGTGTTCGGCGGCGCCATCGACACGGGCACCGACTATCTCAACTACGTCGTCCCCGGCATCGTGCTGCTGTCCGCATCGTTCGGTGCCGCACAGACCGCCGTCGCCGTGGCATCGGACATGCAGCGCGGCATCGTCGACCGGTTCCGATCCATGCCCATCGCACGCTCCGCCGTCCTCACCGGCCACGTCGTCGCAAGCCTGGCCCGCAATCTTGCCAGCACCGTCGTGGTGTTCGTGGTCGCCGCACTTATGGGGTTCCGGCCCGACGCCACCCTCGTCGAATGGGTCGCGGCCGCCGGGATCATCGCGCTGTTCGTCCTCGCGATCTCTGCGATCTCGGCGGCGCTGGGCATGCTCGCCGGAAATGAGGAGGCCGCAAGCGGCTTCACGTTCTTCCTGCTGTTCCTTCCGTATGTGAGCAGCGCATTCGTGCCACCGGAGACGATGCCGGCATGGCTGCGCGGATTCGCCGAACACCAACCGGTGACGCCGGTCATCGAAACGGTGCGCGGCCTGCTCACCGGCACCCCGGTCGGTGACTCCGCAGTCATCGCGGTGGGCTGGTGCGTGGTGTTCACCGCCATCGGGCTGGTCGCGGCAACGGCCCTGTTCCGTCGTCGAACCGCACGGTGAACCCGTCGCGGTACACCTCGGATCTCCGTTTGGTGACACCCACTTTCACACTCATGTTCGGCTTTCGCACACAGTGCCGCTAGCCTGGGCGCGTGGAGTCAGCAACGAACGGCCGCCGTGCCCCGCAACGGATCGACCCCGCACTCGAGGTCCAGGCGGAGCCGCAGGAACTCGTGCCCCGACGACGTCCGACGCAGGAACGCAGCCGGCGCAAGTTCGACGCGCTGCTGGCAGCCTCCCGCGACCTGCTCACCGAGGTCGGATTCGAATCGTTCACGTGTGAAGAGGTCGCGTCCCGCGCGGACGTGCCCATCGGCACGCTCTACCAGTTCTTCGCCAACAAGTATGTGATCGTCTGCGAACTGAATCGCCAGGACCTCGTCGGCGTCCAGAACGAACTCGCCACGTTCAACGGCAGGATCCCGTCGGTCGACTGGCTGCGGTTCCTCAACAACTTCGTCGACCACATGGCGGGTCTGTGGACCACCGATCCGTCACGGCGCGAGGTGTGGCTTGCGATGCAGTCCACCCCGTCGACGCGTGCCACCGGCGCGATCCACGAGAAGGAATTCGCCGAACAGGTCGCGCGAATGCTGGCGCCGCTCACCCCGGACACTCCGCGGGCGCGCCGCAAACTCATGGCCGAGGTGCTCGTCCACATCGTGTATTCGATGTTGAACTTCTCGGTACAGGACGATCAGACCCACGCTGAGGCCGTCGCCGAACTCAAACGGATCATGGTCGCGTATCTGCAGGTCGCCGAACAGGACTCACGATCCCAGGCGAAACGCCAGAAGCGACGCGAGGATTCCGAACGCGCACGCGCCGCTGTGTCCGACCGCGGCGGTTCCGAAACGAACCAGGCCGAGGAAGCGTCTGCTCCCTCGGCCTGATTCTCGTGTACTTCCCCGTGTTACCCGTCGTCCTCCCCGGACGACATCTCCTGTGCGGCGTTCTCCAGAACCACGAACGCGCCGGCCATATCGCCGTCATGGGTCAGCGACACATGAATCCGTCGGCCACCCAGATGCTCGGCGACCTCACGATGGAGCCGGATACTCGGCCGGCCCCACGCATCGGCCACCACCTCGATCTGCTGGTGGATCGTCTCCGGCAGCACCGGTGGGCTCCCGAACAACGACGCCGACCACGCCTTGATCACGGCCTCCTTCGCCGCCCAGCGGGCGGCGAAGTGCCGAGCAGGATCAGAGCTGCGGGTATTGGCGTCACGACGCTCACCCGGTGTGAAGTTCGCCAGCATCGTCGTGCCCGGTCGGCGCAACTGCTCTGCGAACTCGGGCACCGACACGAGGTCGAACCCGATACCCGCAACTCCCATCACTTTGCCGTGTTCCCTCGTCTACTCGGTTCCACGACCTACTTGCAGCCGGGCAGACCCGAGCGGTACACATCGCCGTCGCCGAGACGCGCGTCGTCGGTGAGCAGCACATCCGCTTCGAGCTGACGTGCGGCCGCGGCCGGAACCGAGTCGCCGCCGAAGCGACGATCCGCGGGACGCTCGTACAGTGCGGCGCCACCGGTCATCGCCGACGCCAGACGCCGCTTACCCGAAACCGTGCGTGCCGCAGCCTGCTCGAGGTACGCCTCACGACGATCGGCAGGCAGCGACTCGACGAACGCCTGCGGGTGCACCACCGCGATCAGACCGGAGACGTGACCGAAGCCGAGGCTGGTCAGCAGGCCTGCCTTCAGCGCGTACCGCTCACCGAAACGGATCGGCGTGCGCGCCCACACGAGGTGCTCGTACTCGGCCATCTTCTCGTCGACGCAGTCGAGGCTGCGGTTCGGCGGCACGACACCCTCGCTGAGCACCTGGCACAGGCCGACCAGCTGGAAGGCGGCTGCGCCACCCTTGGCGTGGCCGGTCAGCGACTTCTGCGACACCACGAACAGCGGGTTGCCCTCGCTGCGGCCCAACGACCCGGCCAGACGCTCGTGCAGTTCCGACTCGTTCGGGTCGTTCGCAGCGGTCGACGTGTCGTGCTTGGAGACCACCGCGATGTCGTCGGCAGTGACACCGAGCTTGCGCAGTTCCTTCGCCAGAGCCGACTCACGTCCGCCGCGGCCCGCACCGAGCGCACCGATACCGGGTGCCGGGATCGAAGTGTGGACTCCGTCCGCGAAGGAACTGGCGTATGCCACGACCCCGAGGACCGGAAGACCCATCTCCAGCGCGAGGTCACCGCGCGCCAGCAGGATGGTGCCGCCACCGGCCGACTCGACGAACCCGCCGCGACGGCGATCGTTGGCCCGCGAGAAGCGGCGATCGTCGATGCCCTTGGCGGTCATCTCGTCCGACTTCGCGGTGGCCGACATGTCGCCGAACCCGACGATGCCCTCGATACCGAGATCGTCGAAGCCACCGGCGACAACCAGATCCGCCTTGCCCAGCTTGATCTTGTCGACGCCCTCTTCGACCGACACCGCAGCCGTGGCGCACGCCGCGACCGGGTGCACCATCGCACCGTAACCACCGACATACGACTGGACGACGTGCGCTGCGATGACGTTCGGCAGGGCTTCCTGCAGGATGTCGTTCGCGCGGTTCTCGCCGAGCAGCGTGTCGATGTACAGCGACCTCATCGAGGTCATGCCGCCCATGCCGGTGCCCTGCGTGTTCGCCACCATCGACGGGTGCACCCAGCGCAGCAACTCCGACGGAGTGAAGCCACCGGTGAGGAACGCGTCGACCGTGGACACGATGTTCCACAGGCCCACCCGGTCCACCGCGTCCGCCATATCGGCGGGGATGCCCCAGCGGGTGACATCGAACCCGGTCGGGATCTGGCCACCGACCGTGCGAGTCAGCTTCACCTTGCGCGGCACGCGGATCTCGGTGCCCGCCTTGCGGGTGACCGTCCAGTCGCCGGATTCGGCGTCGACCGCCGCGACCGTGTTCTCCGGATCGGAGTCGACGAACGCGCGTGCCTCTGCCTCGGACCCGACCACGAAGGACAGATCCTTGTCGAGGAACACCGAGGTCATCAGCGGGGCCGTGTTGTCGACCATCGCGCCGTCGTCGGCGTAGCGGCGGATGCCGCAGCGCTCGACCACTGCATCGTGGTACCGGTCGGCGATCTCCGACTCGGGCACCAGTTCACCGGACTCGACGTCGTAGAAGCCGGGCTTGGGTTCGTTCTCCCACTCGACCAGACCCGTCACCCACGCCAGTTCGAGCACACCGGCAGCCGACAGTTCTTCGTCGACCTCCATCTCGAAGCGGGTACGCGACGAACCGTACGGGCCGAGCTCGCCGGCACCGACGATGACCACGAGGTCTGCCGGATCCGCGGTGACCTGGCTCCACTCGGGAGTCGGGATCGCGTCGAGACGCGGAGCCGCGGGCAGCGCCGCAATGGTCGCGGAGTCGTCCTCGTCCTGCTCGTCCGCGGCATCGGCCGCATCCTGGGCCTGCTTCGCGAGGGCAGGCAGATCGACGTCCACCTCGGAGAGTCCACCGGTCAGGTCCGCGACCAGCGGGGCGTCCTTCGCGAGGCGCTTGGCCTCCGGTCCGACCAGCTTCAGCAGCTCGGTTGCCATCTCGGGCGTCGACCACGTACGCACACCGGCAGCCTCGACGGCCTCGACCAGCGGGTCATTGCCGCCCATCAGCCCGGTGCCGCGCACCCAGCCGATCAGGGCGTGCGCAAGCGTGACGCGCTCGGCCCATACACGCTCGGCACTCCAGCGGTTGATGATCGCGTCGAGCGCGGCCTTCGCCTCGCCGTATGCGCCGTCGCCGCCGAACTTGCCGCGGTTGGGCGAGCCCGGAAGCACGACGTGGAGGTGCGTATCGACGTCGTTGTCTGCACCGATGCCGGACAGGCCGGCGATCAGCCGCTCGACCGACCAGAGCAGAACACGCATCTCCATCTCGGCGCGAGCACCGGCGTCGGCGAGCGACCCGACCACGCGGGGCGCAGCGAACGGGAACAGCAGCGTCGGGGTCAGCGCATCCTTGATGAGCTTCTTCGCGCCGCCCGCGTTCTCCACGGTCTCGGTGCCGAGCCACTCGATGAGCGCATCGACATCGGAGTAGGACGCCATGTTCGCGGGCACAACCCACAGGGCCGCACCAGCGCGAGCGTGGCTCGCATACAGATCCTTGTAGAACCCGACACGCTTCGAATCGAGACGTGAGGTCGTGACGACCACCGTCGCTCCGCCCGCCAGCAGCTTGCCCGCGACCGCGGCACCGATACCACCCTTGCTGGCACCCGTGACCACGGCGACCTCGCCGGCGTACTCGGCGTCGCCGGTGTTCTCGGCGGCTGCCGCGATACGGCCGTAGGTCTCGGCGAGCACAGTGCGACCGGAGTCGGCGGCCTTCGTCTTCCAGAAGGCAGCGTGCGCGGCGACCGTGCGGCCGGCACCCTCGAACCGCTCGACCTCGATCACGTCGGCCGGCTCGGCGAGCCACAGACGAGCCAGATCCTCACGTGCCGTGGCCCAGCGATCGTCGATCAACACGGCCTTGCGTGCGTCGAACGCCGGAGCGACCAGACGCGGCCAATCGGACCCGAGTTCCGCCGAGACGAGGTCGACGAGCTCGTCGTCGGCCTTGTCCGCAAACCCGGACACCTGCTCGTTCAGGCCCAGCTGCTCGAGTACCAGGCGAGCGGCGCTGGCGAGCACACCGTCGCGGCCGGTGATCTGCTCGGTGAACTCACCGAGAGCCGCAGCATCGACCGTTGCTCCCCCGCCGCCACCGGCGGACGGCATCGACACAGTGATTCCGCGACGCGAACCGACCGACTGCACAGCGGCATCGATGAGAGTGTCGACCGCGGCGGTATCGCCGAGAGCGCCCTGCGACAGGCCCCCCAGGTCGCCGCCGCGGATGGACGATCCGTCGCGGCTGCCGAGAGCCACCTCGGCCGTCACGTGCTGGGTCCAGCCTTCGCCCAGACCCCACACCTTGGTGACACGGTCCGCGACGTAGCCGGGGCGCTTGCCCGACGGCCCGAACACCTTGCGCAGGTGGTCGTTGATCGACTCGGACAGCACCGGGCCGAATGGGCGGTAGGTGCGGGCCAAACGGTCGACCGTGCCTGCCAGCGCACCCATGTCGGCGTCGGCGGCACCGTCGATCGCGCCGAGCGACAGCTCGGAACCGAGGTCGACGAGCAGCTGGTTACGACGCGACGACACACCGTCGCACAGTGCCTCGATCGTGTCGGCAGGGCCGATCTGATCGGGACGCAGCTTCGTCCACAGCGCAATGAGCACCTTCGTGGCGTCGGCTGCCTTGAATGCGATGTCATCCGGGGTCGGGCCACCGGTCGGTGCTGCCGGAGCAGCAACCGGAACCGCAGCGGCAGCCGGAGCTGCTTCGGCGGTCGGAGCCGCGGGCTCGTCGTCCTCGACAGGAGCCGGATCCACATCGGTCGAGTACACGACCGACGCTTCACGCTCGATGTTCAGCACCTCGACCGGCTGACCGAAACGACCCGGCAGCTTGAGGGTCTGCGACGCGAGGTTCGCGACGGTCGGGGCGGCACCGAGGCCGACCTCGACGAAGCGCTCCACACCCAGACCGCCGTCTGCCTCGTCGGCGAACAGCAGGTCCTGCGTCTCGATCCAGCGGACCGGCGACGCGAACTGCCACGCGAGAAGCTCCGCGAGCACCACGCGGGTCAGCGCGACCGGCTTCGCGGCCCACGCATCGAAATCCGCGAGGACATCGACGAGGGGCTGCGACGGCACCAGATCGGCGATCTCCTGGATGAACTCACGACCCAGGTTGAACGGCTTGGGTACCAGGTTCGGGATGTAACGGCCGATGAGGATGTTCGGATCGATCTCCTCGGGCAGCAGATTCAGCAGCCGCTCGCGGAAGTCGTCCACGCCGCCGCGCAGGACGGTCGAGTGGAACGGCACATCGATGCCCGGAACCAGAATGAATGCGCGCTTGCCGCCGAACTCGGCAACCTTGCGCTCGATGACGGTCTCGAGAGCTTCGAGGCCCGCCACCGTGCCGGCGATCGCGTACTGCGAACCGCGCAGATTCAGGTTGACGATCTCCAGGAACTCGTCGGCCTCGGCAGCGACCTCGGCGATGAAGTCCTGCAGGTCCTCGTCCGCGACACCGAACTGCGACGGCCGGATCGCGGCCATACGGAAGTTCGAGCGGCCCTGCTCGTCACGCGGCACGAGTGCGTGCATCGCCGAGCCACGCTGGAAGACGACCTCGAGGACCGCCTCGAGCGGGAGCACACCGGCGACCGCGGCAAGAGCGTTGTACTCACCGACCGAGTGACCGGCCAGCAGCGAACCCTCGACGAACGCACCGGCCTCGCGGAGTTCCGCGATCTGCGCGACACCGAGCGTCGCCATCGCCACCTGGGTGAACTGGGTCAGGTGCAGGACACCGTCCGGATGCTTGTGGGTGACACCGCGGGCCTTGAGGACCGTCGGGTTGTCGCGCACCACAGCGAGGATCGAGAAGCCGAGCGCCTCGCGGGTGTGCTTGTCGGCGCGCTCCCAGATCTCGCGGGCAGCCTTGCTGCGGGCACGGGCGTCCAGACCCATGCCGGGGCGCTGGATCCCCTGGCCCGGGAACGCATAGATGGTCTTCGGGGCGGCGATACGGCCCGTCGCGACCATGACCAGGTCACCGTCGACGCGGCAGCCCACCTCGACGATCTCGGCGCCGCGATCGGCTGCGATGCGGTCGACGCGCACGTCGATCTTCGCGCCGGGACGAACCATGCCGAGGAAGCGCGTGGTCCACGCGGTGATCCGGCGGACCGGCAGCTTCGCGTCGGTCTCGATGGCCGCAACCACCTGCTGCGCCGCGGCCGACAGCCACATGCCGTGGACGATCGGGCTACCCAGACCTGCCAGCAGCGCAGCGTTGTCGGACGTGTGGATCGGGTTGTGGTCGCCCGACACGCGAGCAAACGCGCTCATGTCGGTCGGGGCGACGATCACGGCATCACGGCGACGGCGACGCGGGGTCTCGATGACGTCGTCACTCAGCGAACCACCAGCGCGGACCGGATCGGCCAACTCGGCGGTGCCGCTGCGGCCGCGGATCGCGAAACGCTCGATCAGGGTCGCGACCGTGTTGTCGCCCGAACCGTCACCGCTGTCGGCGGAGATGGTCACGTGGACCTCGACGACACGACCCAGATCGGCGTCGGCGACACTCTCGACCTGCGCCTTGACACCCAGGATCGACGGATCCGTGGACAGACCGTTCTTCACGTCGATCGCGTGGTCGAGGTGGACGAGATCGAGCATGCCCTCGATGACCGACAGGTTCTCGTCGGTGCGGGCAGCGCCCAGCGCGGCGAACACAGCCGGCCAGCAGGCACCCACGAGGACATCGGGCACACCGTTGATGCTCGGGCTCAGGTTCTCGGGCAGACCGGCGCCGGTGATACCGGCGTGGTCGGCGATCTTCTCCGGCAACCAGCCGAGCGTGATGCGCGCGGCGCCCTTCTTGACGGTGGGCAGATCCTGGCCGGCGGCCACACCGAGCAGCGCCGACATGGCGGCGTCGGCGTCGGCCTCGGTGATGACCGGTGCGCCACCGGTGCTGACCGACGCGGGCACGGTGATGCGGATCTCGACGGCGCGGTCACCCGTCAGGGGCACCCGCAGGCCGACGTGCTCGTCGTCGAGGACGGTGAGGGTCGCGCCGGTGGGAGCGTGCGCGGCGGCAGTCTCCGACTCGAGAGCCCACTCGTCGAGGTCGCCGAGGCGATCGATGGGATTGCGGGTCTGGCGGCCGGCCCACGCGACGTCGGGCGACGACAGAACAGCGTCGAGCAGACCGCTCGCGACGTCACGGTGCACACCGCTCGCGACGTCACGGTGACGACGAGCGACCACCGGGGTGGGCTCGACACCGGACTCGACAAGCTCGTCGACCGTGGCCTTCTCGAAACGGTCGAGCAGCTCACCGACCGGCTCGTCGACGCGGGTGATGCCCGCGACAGCGACGGTGCCGGGGATGACGCAGACCTGATCGGCGGTGTAGCGCGGATCGTGCGCCTGCCACAGCGAATCGGAACGCCACCAGCGACGCACGTCCTGGTCGACCACCGGCACGAAGTTCACCGGCTTACCGGGGGTCTTGCAGAGGGAGACGAAGAACGGGACGTCCGCCGGGTGCAGGACGACGTCGCCGGCATCGGTGTACTGCGCCGCGAGCGACTTCAGAGCCGCGTACGGGCGCTCGAGCACCGCATCCTCGTCGAACAGTGTCGGGATGGGACCGCGGTCCACGGGGTGCAGACGGGCCTCGGCACGCTGCAGCATCTCGCGGAAACGCTCACGCCACGACACATCCAGCCACGGGCTGACATGCGCATCGGCGACGACGTCACCGAGGTCGCTTCCGCAATCGAACTCGGTCGCGCAATCGGAACCGACGGCGAGCTCGAGGTAGCGGGACAGCCACTGCAGGTAGGTCATCTCGGCAACATCACCGAAGTACGGCTTCGCGGTGATGTCGAGTGCGGCGACGATCTCGTCGCGGCGCGCGGACACGGCCTCGGCGTCGCCCGCGACCTCGTCGAGGAGACGGCCCGTGCGCGACGCCGCGTTGTCGATCTCGTGGATGTCGGCACCGAGCTGGCTGCGGCCCGACGCCATGCCACCGTTCGCGGTGCCCGCGCCGACCCAGTCGGGAGTACCGGGGGTGTCGACGAGCAGCTGCTTGACCTCGGGGGCCGTGGTGGCCTCGAGGGCCGCCATCGCGGCGGTACCGACCAGGATGCCGTCGAGCGGCATCGCCGGGAAACCGTACTCGGTCGACCAGCGGCCCGTCAGGTAATCGGCGGCCTTCTCCGGCGTACCGATACCGCCACCGACGCACAGCACCAGGTTCGAGCGGGTGCGCAGCTCGGCGTAGGTGTCGAGGAGCAGGTCGTCCAGGTCTTCCCACGAGTGGTGGCCACCGGCGCGGCCGCCCTCGATGTGGGCGATGATCGGGTAGCTCGGAACCTCGTTCGCAATGCGGATCACCGAACGGATCTGCGCGACCGTGCCCGGCTTGAATGCGACGTGCTCGATACCGGCGTCACGCAGATCGGAGATGATCTGCACGGCCTCCTCGAGCTCGGGGATACCCGCGGTGACGACGACGCCGTCGAACGGCGCACCCGCCGCACGGGCCTTGGGCACGAGACGCTTTCCGCCCACGTGCAGCTTCCACAGGTACGGGTCGAGGAACATCGAGTTGAACTGCGCGGCGCGGCCCGGCTCGAGAAGCTCCGTCAGCTCTGCGACGTTGTCGGCGAAGATCTGCTCGGTGACCTGGCCACCGCCGGCGAGCTCGGCCCAGTGACCCGCATTCGCAGCCGCTGCGACGATCTTCGGGTCGACGGTAGTCGGCGTCATGCCTGCCAGCAGGATCGGCGAACGACCCGTCAGACGGGTGAAGGACGTCTCGACACCGATGCGGCCGTCGGGCAGCGCCACCGGCTTCGGGGCGAACTCCGACCACGGCTGCGGCACCTCGGGCTCCGCGCCCGGGGTCAGAAGGTTGCGCTGGCCACCGCGGGTCGCGGCAGCGATGATTCCGACGCCCTGACCACGCAGGCCGGACTGGGTGAGGCGGGTGAGCAGCTCGCCCGGGCCCAGATCGAGAATCCAGGACGCACCGGACGCGACCGCGCCGTCGACCTGCTCGACCCAGTCGACCGGGGTGACAAGGATTGCCTGCGCGAGCGTGCGGGCCAGAGCCTCGTCCAGACCGCAGCGCGACGCCCAGTCTGCGACCTGCTCGACAGCGTCCGCGAAGGCGGGGTGGTGGAAGCCGACCTCGGCCGGAACAGGCTCGAAGACGGGCGCGAACACGGCGCCGCCACGCTTCTTGGAGTCACGCTCACGGGTCTCGGTCGCGGAGATCTGCTCGCAACGCTGCTGCACACGCTCGAGTGCGGCCGGCGTGCCCGACAGTACGACGCGGCGACGGCCGTTGCGGATGGCGACAACGGCGCTGCGCTCGGGATCCTGGCCCTCGAACACCTCGGCGACGATGGCGCTCAGACGCTCCGCGTCGACACCCGACACCGCGAGCATCGGGAACTTACCGGCACCGGCGATCAGCCCGCGACGACGGCCGACGAGCGAGGCAGCGGCACCGATGAGCTGGGCGATTGCGAGGATCTCGGCGTCCTTGCGGCCACCGGCAGCAACGGCCTCGACGGCGAGAACGCCCTGCGAGTGGCCGATGACGGCGCTCGGGGCGTGGGTTGCAACGTCGAGACCCTGGTTCGCGAGTGCGCGCAGCGCAGCGATCTGGGTGAGGAAGACACCGGGCTTGGACACCGCAGCGGAGGTGAGGGTCGCTTCGGACGGGCCGGCTGCGGGAGTCTCGTCCTCGTCGTTCACGAGCTCCTGCTCGAGAATCCATGCGATGGGGTCGAACCCGGCCGGGCGCACGACCATGAGGTCGCCGGCAACAGGAGCGAGGTGTGCGGCCGCAGCGTTGACCAGTTCGGTCAGGACCGGCTCGAGGCCGTTGTCGCGGCTGAGCTCTTCGAGGGAACTGAGCCAGGGCGCACCCTGACCGCCGAAGGCGAGCGCGTAGGGCTCACCCGCGAGAAGCTTGTCGACCAGTGCACCGTTCGGGGCGATTGCCGCCCGCCGGCCGGCGCGTCGTGATGCCTTCGAGTTCCGTCCGTTGTCGCCTGGTGTGGTCTCGTCGATCGTCACGAGTGTGGTTCCTCTCCTGAACACCCCTGCTCGAGGCATTTCGTGTTGCAGCGCTGCCCGCGCCGGTGTGTTGCATGGACTGGTGTTCTGCTCTTACGGGCACGCCAAGGTTCGCACAAAATCATGAGGAGTTCCTCATGTTTCGTTCCTGCCGGATTGCCGCGCGAACCCCCCACCAGTGATGTCACTCACACGGTCACGAAAAGTGACCGACGGGTAACTCGAATTCGCCCAGGCTGCGCCGATGCGTGGACGTCCATGAACCCGAGGAGGCCTCACGTTTTATTGTTATTGAATCGTTACCTCTTGACGGCGTAGCGCGGCCGTGCGTTACCGCCGCCGGAACGTGTCGGACCCTCCCGCTAGGTTTTGCGGTGCTCGAACATTCATTCGACAAGGGGGCAATATGAGCAGGGCGGTCAAGTACACGAAGGAAATGCTCGAAGAAGCGGTACAGGCATCCGCAAGCGTCGCCGGCGTTCTCCGATACTTCGGTCTGAGAGTCGACGGTGGCACGCATACGCACATCAGCAGACGTATCAAGAGGCTTGGAATCGATACGTCGCATTTCACAGGTAGGGACTCCCAAAAAGGGAAGCCACCACGAAATCGCCTCGAGTGGTCCGAAATACTCACGCTCAAGGCAGTTGGATCGAACCGCCAGGCGCCGAAACGCTTGCGCCGCGCTCTGCTCGAGTCCGGGCGGCAACACAAGTGTGAAGGATGCGGGATGGACCCGGTTTGGTGTGGGGATCCATTGATCTTCCACGTCGACCACGTCGATGGAAATCCACACGACTCCCGCCCTGAGAACGTTCGCTTCCTGTGCCCCAACTGCCACAGCCAGACGCCGACCTGGGGCGGAAGGCGACGCTTCCGCTTCAACTCGGATCCGTCCGGGTCATGACGTATCGTGTCCGTGACGCGCGAGTGGCGGAATTGGGATACGCACCAGGTTTAGGTCCTGGCGCCCTTACGGGTATGGGGGTTCGAGTCCCCCCTCGCGCACCACGGAGCAGTTCATCATTGCCCTGAAGCGGAAGTGTGGCTCCGAGCC
>NZ_JBHWWZ010000060.1:0-28117 GCF_042730275.1 Rhodococcus sp. NPDC060086 | reverse complement strand
GCACCCCACACGTCGTTTCGGTCGGGCTCAGTTCTCGATCCACAACTCCTCGGGCAGCGGGGAGCCCAGCGTGTAGAGACGCAGACCGTGAATCTTCTCGCCCATCATCACGGACGGTGACGATCGGACATACCAGACGCCCGGGTCGAGTTCGGCAATCCGCGTCTGGACGACGTCGTAGGCCTGCTTGCGTTCGTCGGTGGTCTCCGCTGTTCTGCCGGCGTCCAGTGCCTCGTCGAGGCGGGGGTCGGAGACCCCCATGAAGTTGCCGGTCGACTCGGAGTGGAATGCCGTCCAGAGCGCGTAATCCGGGTCCTGGGTGATCGCCGACGAGACCATCATGTCGAAGTCGTGTGCACCGGCCCGCGCAGCTCCCGTGGCGAAGTCCACCACCTCGATGTCGACCTCGACATTGTCGTAGGTATTGAGCTGTGCTTGCAGGGCTTCCGCGGTGGCTTGGTTGTCGAGACCGGTGTAAGTGGTGAAGGTGAACTCGACGGGCTTCCCGTCGGCTGCAAGCTCATCGAACAAGGTCTGGGCGGCCGTCCGGTCCTGCTGCGGTAGCGCGATATCCGAATAGAACGGTGAGTTTTCCTGGAACAGGGTTTGCGGCACCTCGCCGTCACCGTTGAACACGATGGAATTGATCATGTCGCGGTCCACGGCCAGCGCTACTGCACGGCGCGCACGTTCGTCGTCGAACGGCGCGCGACGGAAGTTCATTCCCAGGTACTGCCCTCCACCGGCGGGCACGGTGGCAACCTGCGCTCCTGCATCCTGAGCTCTGCCGACGCTCGACGGATTCGTTTCGGTGGACAGGTCGGCGTCGCCGGTGGTGATCGCGTTCACTCGCTGCGTCGTGTCCGTGACCGAACGGATCGTGATCGCGTCGAGGTAGGGTTTCGGAGCATCCCAATAGTCGGGGTTGCGTTCGAGTTCGATGGCACCTTGCCGCATCCATCGCGTGAGTTCGAACGGTCCGGCACCGACAGGTGCGTCGTCGAATGCTGCTCGTCCGTTCCCGAGCGCGCTCGGTGAGGCGATCCAGTTCATGGATGTGGCGAGCATCCCCTGCGGGAAGCTGGGATTCGGTTCGTGCAGAACGACCTTCAGCGTGGTCTCGTCCACCACCTCGGTGGTTTCGACCTGGGAAACCTGGCGGATGGCAGTGGATCCGAGTGCCGGGTCGCGGAGCCGTTCCCAGTTGAACTGGACTGCAGCGGCGTCGAGCGGCGTGTCGTCGGTGAACATGAGCCCTGGGCGAAGCGTGAGTTCGTACGTGGTACCGCCGTCGGTGCTGTCGAATCCCGTCGCCATGGTGTATTCGATCTCGTTGGTATCAGGATCGTTGATCATGAGGGTGCCGTAGAGGGCGTTGCCCAGCAACGGTTGGTGTACCCAGGTATTGGAAAGTCCGGCGGGATCGAGCGTTCTGGGCTCGCCGATCTGCAGCGCGTTCAATCGCCCCCCGGTCGCCGGGTCTCCGGTCGTGACCGAGGTGGGTGATTCGCTGGGGCTCGAGCCACAGGCAGCCAGAACCAACACCGAGATGGCTGTGACGAGCACGGATGTTGCGGGATGGGGTCTGATCATCATCAACCTCTCGGGCGGCTTGCTCAATGGGCAAGCGCAGAGGGCGGCCGGCGGGTGCCGGGCGCGTCGGATCGATCCGAAAATAGGCGTCGACCACTGGTTAAGTCAACCGTTCGAACCCGAATCCATGAAAGTTTCCCCGATTCATAGATTTCTTGATTCGAACAGTTGACTTAACCGAAACTCGGGGATATCTTGCGACAATCGATCGAATGAAACCGGAGACCGGCGTGGCGAAAGACTCGAAGAGCATGCAGGATTCGAATACCCTCCGGCCTGTCGACGGATCGAAGACCCGATTGCTTCTGATTTCTGCGGCAGAGAAACTGGTGGCCGAGAACGGCCCGGAGGGGGTGTCGTCACGGCAGATCGCCGCTGCTGCCGGCCAGACCAATAATTATGCGGTGCAGTATCACTTCGGGAGTAAAGAAGGACTGCTCGACGCGGTGTTCGCGCATCGCCTCCAGCGCGTCGATGCAGTGCGCGCCGAATTGTTCGACACCGTGTCGTCCAGTGGGGGAGAGCCCTCGGTGAGGAGATGGCTCGACGTCCTGCTCCTTCCCTTGGCCGACGAAGTTACCGCCCCGGAAAGCCGGTACGTCAGTTTCCTCGCACGTGTATTCCTCTACCGGTTCAACGAGATTCCCCTGTGGTTCGGGGGTGGTGAACGGCCGATCAGCCCGATCGCGATCCGTGCGGCCGAGATGATCAGAGCGCAGATCTCCTACGTGCCCGAGGCTGTCCGGAACCGTCGGATGCACGTGGTTCTCGCGCAATGCCTGCTCGCTCTGGCGAGTTTCGAGCAGCAACTGGCGAACGGCGAGGCCCCGGATCTGCCGTTCGACGTTTTCGTCACAGACTTGTTGGATACCGCCGCGCAAGGACTTGCCACGCCCCTGTCGGAGGCGACGGCCAGTGCACTGCGTGCGCACGAAACCCGATTGGAAACCTCATGAGTACACCCCCGAAGCGCGCGCCCGAAGGGGCCCCCAACGTCGTCGTCATCCTTCTCGACGACCTCGGATTCGGGCAGATAGGTTGCTACGGGTCCGATATCGCGACCCCCAACATCGACCGACTCGCTTCGGACGGATTGCGATTCAATCGTTTTCATGTGACGGCACTGTGCTCCCCCACGCGAGCGGCACTGCTCACGGGCCGGAATCATCACGCGGTGGGAATGGGCTTCCTCTCCGACATCCCCACCACCGAACCCGGGTACACCGCGAGCATCCCCCCGACCGCGGCTGCATTGCCGAGGATTCTGCGCGACGCCGGATGGAGCACCATGGCGGTGGGCAAATGGCACCTGACCCCACCGGGAGAACGCACCAGTGCGGGACCGTTCGACCGGTGGCCGCTGGGGATGGGTTTCGAGAAGTACTACGGTTTCCTTCGCGGCGACTCCAATCATTGGGCGCCGGAGCTGGTGCGCGACAACACCTATGTAGATCCGCCGCGCGGACCACGCGACGGGTACCACCTGACCGAAGACCTTGCCGACGAAGCGATTCGGATGGTCGTCAACCAGCAGGAGTCGGCACCCGGCAAGCCCTTCTTCCTGTACTTCGCGACCGGGGCCATGCATGCGCCGCACCACGTCGAACGATCATGGGCGGATGCCTACGCAGGAAAGTTCGACGGAGGATGGGAGAGGTGGCGCGAGGCCGTGTTCGAGCGGCAGCTCGCGGCCGGGGTCGTTCCGGAGGGAACGACGCTGACCGAGCGGCCGTCGTGGGTGCCCGACTGGGATTCCCTGACCGACGAGGAACGCCGGGTCTATGCGCGGATGCACGAGGTCTACGCCGGATTCCTCACCCATACCGACGCGCAGATCGGAAGGGTGGTCGACAGTCTCGAGAAGCTCGGTGTCCTCGACAACACGCTCATCTTCGTGATGTCGGACAACGGTGCGAGCGCCGAAGGCGGGGTGGGTGGTACTTACAACGAACACCGCTTCACCCATCACATCCGCGACGACGTTTCGGAAAGCGCGGCGCTCCTCGATGATTGGGGTGGAATCGACGGGTATCCGCATTACGCGTGGGGGTGGGCGTGGGCAGGCAACACGCCGTTCCGGTTGTGGAAGCGATACACCTGGCTCGGTGGCACCCGTGTCCCCATGATCGTGCACTGGCCCAGTGGAATCCGCGATACCGGTGGGATCCGCGATCAGTTCGCGCACGCGATCGACATCCTTCCCACAGTCCTCGACGCATGCGGAGTGACGATGCCGGAGACGGTCGGTGGCGTCGGTCAGCTCGCGGTAGACGGAGCGAGCCTGCGCCCGGCGTTCGGCGATGCTGCAGCGCCCTCGCCCCGATCCACTCAGTACTTCGAGATGCTCGGATCCCGGTCGATTTTCGCCGACGGATGGAAGGCGACGACCGACCACGTCTCCACGGGGGTTCTCGATGAGGAGCTACTGATGGAGGGCAGCCGGGACTTCGATACCGACACCTGGTCGTTGTTCCGCCTAGAAGAGGACTTCTCGGAGGCACATGATGTGTCCGGCGAACACCCGGACGTCGTCCGCGCCCTCGAACGTCAGTGGTTCATCGAGGCCGGCCGCAACAAAGTGACTCCGCTCGCCGACAGTCTGCGCGGCCGGGCAGCGGGAATCAGGCCGCGGCACTACCCCCTCCCGTCGATCCTCACCTTGTACCCAGAGGGAGGTCCCGTCTCCGACGACGCACTGCCGCGGATCTCGGGTGGCGGTCGTGTCGTCGCCGAAGTGGACGTACCCGCACGGGACCCAGAGGGGGTTCTGTTCGCGCTCGGCGACTGGACCGGGGGGTTCGCCGGGTTCGTCGAACAGGGGATTCTGACCGTCGTCGCCGCGACACCGGGCGGCGAGATCCGGGTGGTAGCAGATAGGCGACTGATCGCAGGGCGGCACACCGTCGGATGCGCATTCCGGCTCGGTTCGGACGGGTCGCTGAAAGTGGAAGCGATCATCGACGACGTCGTCGTCGCAGTCACCGACAGCAACCACGAGTTGCCTCACGCCTGGCAGCACGGCGGTGCGTCGTTGACCCTCGGGTACGACAAGGGGCTGCCCGTGTGCAGGGAGTACGAACCTCCCTTCGCGTGGAACGGCGTACTCCACCGGGTGACCGTCGAGGCCGCCCCGGGCAGGCCTGTGGTCGAGAAGGACGTCATCCGAATCGCAATGCAGATCGATTGACAATCCGATGATAAGGGGATCGCACCATGACCGACACATCCATTGGAGCAACCGTCGACTCCGCCTCCGAGATCTACGCGAACGGAGGGATCACGGTACGTAAGGTCGGACACCACCTCGGGGCTGTCATCGACGGTGTCGAAATGTCCGGCGATATCTCGGACGCGACGTCCCTGGCAATCCGGTACGCCCTCGCCGTGAACAAGGTGATCTTCTTTCGTAGCCAGCACCACTTGACGGACGAGATCCAATACGAGTTCGGTGCGCGTATCGGTATTCCCACCACAGCCCACCCGTCCCTGAACTCGGACGACAGCAGAACCCTGGTCCTCGAAGGAGCCGCGAGCGGTTGGCACACCGACGTCACCTTCGTCGACAGGATCCCGAAGGCGTCAGTTCTACGATCGGTGAAAGTGCCGCCCTACGGAGGCGCCACGACGTGGGCATCGACGACGGCCGCCTACGAGCAACTGCCGGACCCGCTGCGTGTGCTCGTCGAGAATCTTCGGGCGGTCCATTCCAATCGATTCGACTACGCCGCGGCACTTGCCCCCGAGCAACTGAGCGGAAACTACTCGAAGTCGAAGCGAGACTTCCGCAGTGGGTTCGCGACGCTGACGTTCGAGACCGAGCACCCGGTGGTTCGTGTGCACCCCGAGACAGGCGAGCGAAGCCTGCTCCTGGGGCACTTCGTTCGCGAGTTCGTGGGTCTGAAGGCCGCAGAGAGCAGCGTGCTCTACCAGCTTCTGCAGAATCGCGTCACGAAGCTCGAGAACACAGTGCGGTGGACCTGGGCTGACGGAGACGTCGCCATCTGGGACAACCGCAATACCCAGCATTACGGTGTCGCCGACTACGGTGACCATCCCCGGGAGTTGCGGCGTACAACCCTCGCGGGGGACGTGCCGGTGGACGTGCACGGCACTGCCAGTCGAATCCGCGCGGGCGATGCTTCGAGCTATTCCGTGGTCGACAATGCTCTGCGACTACCCGGATTCGTATAGCGCCGGATTCGTATAGCGCTCGGCCAGACTCAGCGCACCAGCTTCCACTTCGTCTCGTGGCGGTAGAACGTGGACCGCTTGAGCGCGCGTGGATTCGGGACGCCGTCGCGAGTGAGGAACGCGGCCGGGGAACCGAGCTGCACCGCTCGACCCGTGAGCCACTTGTACCCGCCGAACCACCGTGCGCGATCTACCGCTGCCCGCAGACCCGGCATCTGCGGCGTCGGCTCGATCCGAATTCCCGGCACAGTGCCGGAGAACAAGCGAGTGTCGTCGACATACGCCTCTCCCACGAGAGGGCTCTCTTCTCCGTGGACGAGCGCGCGCCCGACGAGAGCCATGCCTGCATCGTCGCGGATCAGCGGGATCGACTTCGCCTCACTCTGCAGCGCGATGGAGGCGGCCTTCGAGCCGGTGCGCAAGCCGTAGGCCTCGGTTGCGGGTGTGCGCGACTCGGGGACATAGGCAAGCTCGACCGCCAGGCGGTCGGTGCGCATCAACCGGGTCAGCGTTGCCGCGAACGCTGCATCGTCGCCAACGACGATCAGTCGCGGGTCGTCCACCGACTCGGTGTGAGCGAACACGTCCTCGAAGTCGTCCTTCTCTGGAACCGCAGGAGCCGACAGCGCGGTCACGGAGGTGAGTGCCAAGGGGAGTGGCACATCGCCGCATCTGAGCACTACCGGGGTCAACTGATCTCCTCGCTGGTCACGATCGGGCGGCCGTCGTTCAGGCGTCCACTGTAATCCGAAGCGGTCCCGGTCGTGGGGACCCCGGATCGTGGCGGGCCGGACAGGCCATTCGGATACCGAACCCGGATGCTCGTCGAAGGTGGACTACACTGTGGTCCCGGCTGCTGCCCGGATTCGGGCAGGACCCTGCAGGCGAGACCGCCCGCACGAAGAACCCTGCCTGAGGAGCGCGAAATGCCGGCAATCGTCCTGATCGGAGCCCAGTGGGGCGATGAGGGCAAAGGCAAAGCAACCGACCTGTTCGGCGGACGTCTGCAGTGGGTCGTGCGCTACCAGGGCGGCAACAATGCGGGCCACACCGTTGTGCTGCCGAACGGCGACAAGTTCGCGCTGCACCTGATCCCGTCGGGGATCCTCACACCGGGTGTCACGAACGTCATCGGCAACGGTGTCGTCGTCGACCCGGGTGTGCTGCTCGAAGAGCTCGCAGGGCTCGAGAAGCGCGACGTGGACACCTCACGTCTGCTGCTCTCGGCCGATGCGCACCTGATCATGCCGTATCACGTGGCGATCGATAAGGTCACCGAGCGTTTCCTCGGCGCGAAGAAGATCGGCACCACCGGCCGCGGTATCGGGCCGTGCTACCAGGACAAGATCGCGCGTGTCGGTGTCCGTGTCGCTGATGTCCTGGACGAGAAGATCTTCACCCAGAAGGTCGAGGCGGCCCTCGAGTTCAAGAATCAGGTGCTCGTCAAGATCTACAACCGTAAGGCCCTCGATCCGCAGCAGGTCGTCGACGAAGTCCTCGGCCAGGCCGAAGGATTCAAGCACCGCATCGCAGACACCCGTCTGCAGCTCAACGAGGCACTCGAACGCGGCGACACCGTGCTGCTCGAGGGCTCGCAGGGCACGCTGCTCGACGTCGACCACGGCACCTACCCGTACGTGACGTCGTCGAACCCGACCGCCGGTGGCGCTTCCGTGGGTTCGGGCATCGGCCCCACCAAGATCACGACGGTGCTCGGCATCCTCAAGGCCTACACCACGCGTGTCGGCTCGGGTCCGTTCCCGACCGAACTGTTCGACAACCACGGTGAGTACCTGGCGAAGCAGGGCGGCGAGGTCGGCGTCACCACCGGCCGTGCCCGCCGCACCGGCTGGTTCGACGCGGTCATCGCCCGCTACGCCACGCGCGTCAACGGCATCACCGACTTCTTCCTCACCAAGCTCGACGTGCTCTCCGGTCTCGACACCGTGCCGATCTGTGTCGGCTACGAGGTCGACGGTGTGCGCGTCGACGACATGCCGATGACGCAGACCGACATCCACCACGCCAAGCCCATCTACGAGGAGATGCCCGGCTGGTGGGAGGACATCTCCCACGCCCGCACCTTCGAAGAGCTCCCCAAGAACGCACAGGACTACGTGCTGCGCCTCGAGGAGCTGTCCGGTGCATTCATCTCGTGCATCGGCGTCGGACCGGGCCGCGACGAGACGATCGTCCGGCGCGACATCCTCGCCTGACGGTCGTGCCCGGGCCTGACCTGCAGTAGGTCAGGCCCGACTCCCGGCCGGATCTCGATCTCTGCCTACAGGGAAGGCGTGCGGTCGAACTCGTCAATTATCTGCTGGACCGCACAGTGGGCTGGTAATCAGGCCACTGGCCTGGTGAGTTCACGTCCACTATGCGCGATACTGGACCGGTGATCACACGTGCGATAGGGGCCAGTTCGCTGGTTCGCGACCTCGGCAACTGGCAGGACGTCGGTGACGTGCGTCCCGCATACCGGGCGCTCGCCGACGGCATCCGCCTCCTCGTACACGACGGCAGAGTCCCGCAAGGGGTGGCGTTGCCGAGCGAACGCGAACTCGCCTCGTCGTTGTCGCTGAGCCGCACCACCGTTACCTCGGCATACTCCACGCTGCGCGACGAGGGATATCTGCGCAGTCGGCAAGGCGCGCGCAGCACGGTTGCCATGCCGGCCGGGTCGCGTGCTCGCGGTGCAGTCAAGGCGACAGCAGCACCCGGCACCGACGCGATCGACATGAGCAACGCTTCGCTCCCCGCTCCCGCTGCCGAAATCGAGGCTGCGTACGGACTGGCATTGCGGTCGATGTCGGCGTACCTGTCGTCGCACGGCATGGAGCCGATCGGTGTGATGGCGCTGCGCGAGGTGATCGCGCGCCGGTACCGGGAACGCGGGCTGCCCACCTCGCCCGAACAGATCATGGTCACCAGCGGCGCCCAGCACGCGATGCGGTTGCTGCTCGGTGTGCTCACCGATCCGGGAGACCGCGTGATCGTCGACCATCCGACCTACCCGAATGCGCTCGAAGCAATCCGGCGGCACGGTGCGCGTCCGATCCCGGTGCCGGTGCGACCGGAGGCTGGGCCCTCCGGCGGGTGGGATCTCGGAGCGCTGGCCGGTGCCGCCCGCCAGACTGCCGCGCGCACAGCGTTTCTCGTCCCCGATTTCCACAATCCCACCGGTCTGTGTCTCGACGAGGACGGTCGTGCCGAGCTCGCGCGGATCATGTACGACGCCCGCATGACGCTGGTGGTGGACGAGACGATGGTCGATCTGTGGCTCGACGCGCCGCCACCGGCTCCGGTCGCGTCGTTCCCGGCAGGTTCTTCGGTGGTGACGATCGGGTCGACCGGCAAGTCCCTGTGGGGTGGGTTGCGCGTGGGATGGATCCGCGCCGACCGCGAGCTGATCGTGCGACTCGCCGGAGCCCGATCGGGCGTGGACCTCGGTACGCCCGTCATGGAGCAGTTCGCGGCCGCGCACCTGCTGTCGGATGTCGACGAACTTCTCGAGCAACGGCGCGCACAGCTCCGGAACCAGCGGCAGGCGCTGTGTGAAGCACTCGACGACCAGCTACCCGACTGGCAGTACACCCCGGGACAGGGTGGGATGTCGCTGTGGGTGCGGATGCCGGAGCCGGTGTCGACGGCACTCGCTGCGATCGCACCCAGCCATGGTGTATTACTCGCGGCCGGGCCACGTTTCGGAGTGCAGGGGGCGTTCGAACGATTCATGAGATTGCCGTACACACAACACCCGGACATGCTGCGTAACGCCGTGGCGGCAGTGGCCGACGCGTACGTGCAGGTAGCGCAGGGCGGCGACCTCGAGGCGTCTCGGCTCGTCGTCTGATCGCTGGGTACGTCGATTTGTGGGTCAGGCGACCAGATCCGGCCTGCTCCCCGGGATCGGCATACGGAACACATCCACACTCGAGGGAGGAATGAACTGCGGCCGACGCTCGTCGGTCATCTCTACTTCCCACTGCGTGTGGTGCATCAACCGGTGGTGATGTCCGCAGAGCAACACCAGATTGTCGAGGTCGGTGTCACCGCCGTCGACCCAATGATGAATATGGTGCGCAGCTGCCCACGCCGGGGGTGTCGAACACCCGGGGAAGGCACATCCGCCATCTCTGACGGCCAGCGCTCGACGTTGCGCCGTCGTCGCAGTCCGGTGCGTCCGCCCGTGTGCGAGCGGTACGCCGTGTTCGTCGAGCAGGATCCGGGTGACCTGACAATCGCACGCGAGCATGCGGGCGGCATCGATCGACAATGGGCCCGCCCAGGGCTCGGTCGCATACCCGTGCTCGGGGGAATGGGTGAACAGTTCCTTCACCGCAGCGTTGTTCGTCAGATCCTTGATGGAGGCGGTGATCGTCACGTGCGGTTTCACCCCTCCGTCGACGGGGACGAGGCCGGCGGCTTCGACGAACTGCAACAGTTGATCGAAGGCATCGGCGGTGCGTTTCGACGCCGGCCGATCATCTTTGACACCGCCCGCTTCGGGCCTCGGCGCGGCGAGTGGGGAGAGCAGATGCCGCAGGCGGGCACCGGTGACCGCGTCGAACTCCCCTTTGATGACGACCCGGCCGTGCCAGGTGGTGGAGACGAACAGTTCGTTGCGTGAGGAGTCTTCGCCCGGTGGCGGTCCGTCGCCGGTGTTGTAGAGGTGTTCGAGTCGGCGGATCAACGCCCGCACGGTCGCTTTCGTGGCGACCCGCTCGGAGGCATGCTCGATCAGGATGTCGCGAGCCTTCTCGAAGTCGCAGGGGTTCATGGTGCGGGGATAGTGCTGGCAGAAGTAGGCGATCTGCCGAGCTTTCTCCGCATCCAACAGCCCGGAGGAATACGCTTCGCGTACTTCCGGTTCCAGTCGCAGCAACCGAGCCAGTGTTTCGATGCGGTGGCACTCACCGATCTCGAGGTTGGTGGCGGCACACAACCAGTGTGCTGGGCTGCGGTAGCCGTGTTCTTTGACGGTGTCGCGTTCGATCATCGCGATCATCAGATCGACGCGGTGTACCTGCCAGGTATGGATTTCGGCGGAGACGGCGAGCGTCTCGGCCATGAGTTGTGTGTTGTCGAGTTTCCAGAGGTCCCCACCCATGATCGAATTCTATAGAACATGAGTTCGAAAGACAAGGATTGTGCGAATCTGTGTTCTAACAGCTCGGCTGTCCGCCTCACGGATAAGGGAGAGTCGACGCTCCCCTCCCGTCGAGCAACACCGACATCAACGCAATTTCCTGCTGTTGCCCGTCGACCATCGACAGCGCGCGCGACCGGACGGCGAGATTCGTGGTGGTGTCGATGGCGTGTGCTGCCATCTCGATGCCGCCTTGGTGGTGACGAATCATCAACTGCAGGAACAACACCTCGCGTTCCGGGGCGGTCGCATCGTGCAATCCGGTCAGATCCTCGTTCGACGCCATGCCCGCCATCGCGGTGTGGTCGCCGTGGCTGTCGTGTGAATCTGCCGCTTGGAAGGGTGCGCCGACAAGTTCGAGCCAGCCGGTCAGCGTGCCGATCTCTCGCCACTGCGAGGTGCGGATCTGGTCGGCCACGGAACGCACGTCGTATGCGACACCGGTACCGACAAGGTCGACCATCGTGACGGCCTGTTGGTGATGTATCGACATGTGTTGTGCGAACTCCACATCGCTATCCGAGAGAGCTGCTACCGCCTCATCCGGATGCGCATCGTCGATACTCCGGCCGAAGAGAAAGCCGATGAACAAGCCGATGGCGAGTAGTGCTGCCGCTGCCGGAATCCACCGTGATCGAGTGTTCATCGCGGTGGGTAGACGGCCGAATCGAGTTGCAGCGCCATGAATCCGTTGTCCATACACGCCACGTACAGCATGTCGCCGTGGAATTCGGGTGGCGACAGGCACCAGTCCGCAGACAGGTCGGCACCGATGAGCCGACTCTGGTCGTTGATGATCCCCTCGGTGCCCGTCTGACCTTGTATGACCGCCCGGGCCACCGCGAACGTACCGATCACCGGCGGCGCGGCAATCGACCCGATCGTGGCGTGCAGCGAGTTCGGCAACTGCAGGTGCTTTCCGGTCTGTGCAGGCGGGTTGAAGTACGCGATCTCACGAAATCGATCGGGATCGCTCACGTCGAACACCCGGATCCCGGACTGAATCCAACTGCACGCCAAAGTCTGCGGGTCGTCGACACGATCGACCGAGCAGTAGTGCGCGTCGTACCCGAACAGTCCGTTACCTGCGTTGCTCGACGCCCACCGATCCTGGTGCTCCGGAAGATTGATCGCCAGCTTCGCGCTCGTGCGCCACCGCGGTGTCGCTGGATCGGTGACGTCGAACAGTTTCACGCCGCCCGAACCGCCCTCGTCGACGGTGAAGAGATGAGGTGTTCCGTCATAGGTGACGTAGACGCTGTGCTGGCTGAGCAGCCCGTCGGTCCAGAACTTCGCGCCGATATGGGGAAGCGGATGCCCGACCACGGTGCGCGGCGCACGGTTCTGCACCGCCGACACGTCGATGATCGTCAGGCCGGCCAGATTCGACAGGAACATGGTGTTGCCGTCGGGGGTGAAGCCCATGCCGTGTGCGGCCACCCCGGTCAGCCCGCCCCACACCACCATCGGGTGTGCGGGATCGGTGATGTCGACAGCGCTGATCCATCCGGGTGCGATGCCGGAAGCCCAGTAGGTGTTGCCGTCGGGGGAGAAGTCGCCCTCGTGCGTGGTGATGGGGATCGGCATGTTCGGCAGCGAGCCGGTGGTGGTGTTGAGCAGCCGAGGATGCGCGCAGTCCTCGGAGATGTCGTAGATCGAGATGTATCCGGCGCTCTCGATCAATCCGACACCCGTGCCGACGAGCAGTCCTCGCTCCTCGTGCACCTTCAACGATTCCCAGGTGCCACCGACCATTGCGGGTTCGGTGAGAAGTGCAGTGGGAACAGGGTTTGCGGGGTTGCTGACATCGAGGACCTGCACGCCCGCATCGGGTCCGAGCAGATTGGTCGGCCAGGTCGACCCGATGTACGCGCAGTTCTCGTACGTGGGGCTGACAGGGCCGGCTCCGAGACCCTGGTACTGGCCGATCAGATCGATGTTGCAGTTGTACCCCTCGGTGCTGCGGCCGGATTTGCGGTCGTCGAGCGGAACTTCGCCCTGGATGCCGGTTTCGATCAGGTCGCCGGGGCGGCAGTCGGCAGGCTCTACTGCAGTCGGCCAGACGCCGGTGAATTCGTCGAATCCTGACGGTGGTGTCGCGCTCGCGACTGCCGAGCAGGCGACCAGCAGCGACATGGCTGCGAGTGCGATACCGAGGCGCTTCACTTGGCGGACCGAGCATCGGAGGCCAACTCGCGCAACGTCGCGGACACCTCATCGGGGCATTCGAGCGGCCCGCAGTGCCCGGTGTCGAGCGTCTTGAGTTCGATCAGGTCGGGTAGTCGGTCGGCAATCCACTCCGACCGCGGCAGTGGTGCGATGCGATCGTTCCGGCCGGCGATCACCACGGTGGGTGCTGTCAGTGCGGCCGGGTCGACCGTGGTCACCATGCCGACGAGCAACGCCCCGTACCCGCCGCGACCACGTGCGGGTGTCGCGCCGACGATGCGATCCATTTCCGCTCCCACCGACCTGGCGGCAGATGCACCGACCGCGACGCGAGAAACCAACTGCCTGCGCAGAGGGAGGCTTTTCGGAAGCGGCATCCGGGCAAGGGGAACTACGGTATTCGCAAGCCGTCGCCGCGTGGGAATCAGGCGTTCGGGACCGCGGAGGAATTGCACGTTGTCGAGGATCTCCCCGGGCGTGGTGTTCACGAGAGCGACCGATGACACGCGTGTGGCGACGTCGTCGGGATACCTTTGTGCCCAGGCCATCACAGCGATCCCGCCCATGGAATGGCCGGCGACCACCGCGGTGGCGCCGTCCGGGACCGTTGCGTCGAGGACGGCGTGCAGATCGTCGGCGAGGTGGTCCATGGTGTACGACCCGGCAGGGGGTGCTTCGCTGCGGCCGTGGCCGCGATGGTCGAACGCAACCACCCGGAAGTCGGTGCTGAGATCTCGAATCTGGTTGCGCCAGAACTCGGTGGAACACAGAATGCCGTGTGCGAGCACGATGATGGGCGCGTCGTCGGGGCCGTGGACCTCGGTGTGGATGCGTGTGCCGTCCGCGCTGTGCACGTCGACCACCCGGTGGTTGTGCACACTGTTGTGCGCGGCCTGCTCGACCGCCCGACGCGCCTGCGGGACCAGCCGTACGAGCCGGGGAAGTCGCGGCACGGCGGCGCGAGAGACCGCAGCCAGGGCATCGAAGGCCCGTTGCCGTCGGGGTGTCCACTCCAGGCCGAGTAGATCGCGCAGTTCCGGGGTCAGAAGACCTGCCGTGACCAGTGTCAGGACCGCGCCCGCGACCGGGCGCGCGGTGACATTCCACAGCGCGGGGAGCCCCGGCACCGGGATCGGCGGGGCCTGGGGCGAGCCCGCGACCGCGAGGACCCGATCGGTGACGGCGGACCGTTCGAGGCGTGTTGCCGTCATCTCGTCGAACCATCCGAGGAAGCTCGTCCAGTCGGCAGGCATGTCCTTGTCGCGGATGCCGTAGAGCTTCCCGACCTGGCGCATCTCGAGGTAGAACTGCTCGACTTCGCCCGGCATCCAGCCGCGTCCGAGCAGTTTCTGCTGGACGTAGACGCCGTGGACGAGGCTCGCGTGCACCCAGTGGAACGGTTCGGGGGCGAGCGAGCTCCACCGCGACCCGTCGGGGTTCGCGCCTTTGATGCTGCGGTGGAGGTCGCGGAGTCGTCGGGCAGTGGCAAGCGACTCCTCGCGCCCGTAGACGACTCCCATGATCATGTCGAGGGTGCGCTGGGCACGGCCGTACGGGTCGGTTTCGAAGACGGAGAATTCGCGCACGCCTGTCGCGACCACCGGGTGCGCCACGTCGATGAGCAGTCGATGTGATGCACCGAGCACGAAGGTCAGATCGCCGAACACCGACCACGCCACGGAGTCGGAGCCCAGCGGCGCGGGCTCCGTGCGTGCTGTCGAGCCGCGGACTTCGGCGCTCATCACATCAGTCATGAGACTACTAGTAACATAATCGTCTCAGCAGGGATACTGGCTCTGTGACTCGTCCCGGTGTTCCGCTACCCCGACTGTTCGAGCGCGCGATCGAGAAGGCCGTGTCGCGCGACCCCTCCGGCAAGGACGACGAGCAGGTGTACAACGCGGCGCTGCACGTTCTCGCCGAACGCGGTACCCGTGCGGCCACGGTCGACGACGTCGCCACCCGATCCGGTATCAGTCGCGCGACGCTCTTCCGCCGTTTCGGCGGTAAAGATGCGCTTTTCGAAGCCGCCGTCGCCCACACGTTGCGCGGCTTCCTCTCCATGATCACCAGTACCTTCGTCACCGTCACCGATCCGTCAGACCGCATCGCGGAAGCGTTCGTCGGATGTCTGCGCCTACGCAGGCGTCTCTTCGCCGACGACGGCTCGGGTCGGCGTTCCGGCGAGCTCCTCGCGATGCTGTCGGCCGGTTCACCGTCGCCGCTCGAGATCGGTCAGCAGTTCATCGCCGCGCGCATCTCCGCGGGACAGGCCGAAGGAACGCTCCCACCGGGCGATCCGGACATTCGGGCCGAAGCCGTCATTCGGATCACCCTGGGTTATCTGCTCCTCCCCAGCACCCACTTCGACCTCGACGACGATGCGGTGGCCCGCGAGGTCGCACGCAGCGTCATCGCGCCCCTCGTCACCGGTGTCGGGACCTGACCGCATCTATCTCGGCCGACCCGCCGTGATCTGTCGGGGGTCGGCGATATCGTGGATGCAAGACCCGAGACCGGGTCTGTGCTCGACGAAGTGAGGGTCGATCGTGGCCGCGCAGGATCCGCTGCAGACGCAGCGCGACGCCGGACCCGACGTCGCTGCGGAGTTGGCTGCGGCCGGATTCGACGAGGCGAAGGAAATCGGCCGCGGCGGGTTCGGAATCGTCTACCGCTGTCGGGAGGTCGCGCTCGATCGGATCGTGGCGGTCAAGGTCCTCACCTCCGATCTCGACGTCGACAACCTCGAGCGTTTCCTCCGTGAGCAGCGCGCGATGGGGCAGCTCTCCGGACACCCGAACATCGTCAACGTGCTGCAGGTCGGCACCACCGAATCTGGGCGGCCCTACCTGGTGATGCAGTATCACCCACGCGATTCACTCGACGCACTGATCCGACGGTCCGGTCCGCTGCACTGGCACGATGCGCTCCGCCTCGGCGTCAAGCTGGCCGGAGCTCTCGAAACGGCGCACCGGCTCGGGATCGCGCACCGCGACGTCAAACCCGCCAACATCCTGCTCACCCAATTCGGCGAACCCCAGCTCACCGATTTCGGGATCGCCAGAATCCGAGGGGGATTCGAGACCGCAACAGGTGAAGTCACCGGTTCGCCCGCATTCACCGCCCCCGAAGTGCTCTCCGGGCGCGCCCCGACCGCAGCGTCCGATGTCTACAGCCTTGCGGCGACGATCTTCTGCGCGCTCACCGGCCATGCCGCGTTCGAGCGTCGCAGCGGCGAACGCGTCGTGGCGCAGTTCGTGCGCCTGACCACGCAGCCGATTCCCGATCTTCGAGCCGACGGAGTGCCCGGCGAATTGTGCGCCGCGTTGGAGCAGGCCATGTCGGTGGACCCCGAATCGAGACCCGCGACCGCGGCCGAGTTCGGCGAGTTGCTGCGCGCGGTGCAGACCGAACAAGGGTTGCCCCTCGACGATCTCGCGGTGGCCGGGGATGCGAACGAAGCCGACGCAACCGCGCCTCATTCAGCGGCCCTTGCGGCGAGTGGACGTGTGAGCACGCGGCGCACGAGCGGCCGGTCGACCACCCCGCCTGCCCCGGCGACGAGGTTTCGCCCACCCGTGCCGTCCAAGCGACTCGTCGCACGGTGGTCGCTGCTGAATCTGCTCGAGGAGTCGCACCGCCGCAAGCTCATTGTCGTGCATGCGCCGCCGGGCTTCGGGAAGACGATGTTCGCCATCGAATGGCGCTACCGACTCGACAACGAGGGTGTCGCGGTGGCGTGGCTCAACGTCGACCACGACGACAACAACGTCGTGTGGTTCCTCGCGCACCTCATCGAGGCGATCAGGCAGGTACGACCCACCCTCGCACAGGAATTGGGTCAGGCCCTCGACGAACACGGCGACGACGCCGAACGCTACGTCCTCACCTCCCTGGTCGACGAGATCCACGCCGCAGGAGAACGGCTCGTGGTCATCATCGACGACTGGCATCGCGTCACCGACCCGGCGACGATCGCGGCCCTGGCCTTCCTGCTCGACAACGGTTGCCATCACCTGCAGGTCATGGTGGTCGGGCGCACCCGTGCCGGACTGCCCGTGAGCCGGATGCGGGTGCTCGACGAACTCGTCGAGATCGACCACCGCATGCTCACCTTCGATGTCGGCGAGACAAAGAAATTCCTTGCGCGACACATCGATACGGAACTGGACGACGAGATCGTCGCCGATCTCGTCGCCGCCACCGAAGGCTGGCCCGCGGCCCTGCAACTGGCATCGGTATCGCTGCGCGGCCACGATGACCCCGCGGATCTCGTGGCGCACCTGTCCGGCAGGCACCGTGGTATCGGACAGTTCCTGACCGAGAACGTCCTCATGTCCCTCGACGCCGAGCTCGTCGACTTCCTGCTCACTGCGGCGGTGACGGAGCAGACGTGCGCGAGCCTGGCCTCGGCGCTGAGCGGTCACGGACACGGGCAGGCGATGCTCGAAGACATCGAGGACCGCGACCTGTTCCTGCACCGCGTCGACGAAGAGGGACGATGGTTCCGCTTCCAGTCGCTGTTCGCCGAGTTCCTGCGGCAACGCCTCGAACGCGACTTCCCCGAACGGATGCCCGGGCTCCACCGGATCGCCGCGCGGTGGTTCGAACAGCATTCGATGACGGGGGAGGCCGTCGACCATGCCCTCGCGGCGGCCGACGATGACTACGCCGTCGACATCGTCGAACGTCATGCGAGAGATCTGCTCGCCAACGGCCATGCCACCACACTGATCGGGTTGGTTGGCAAACTTCCGCGCAGCACCGTGGCGGTGCGGCCGCGGCTGCAACTGGCACTGGCCTGGGCCGACGTCGTCATCCACGACGTCGAGCGCGGCCGGCGCGCACTCGCGATGGTCGAGCGCGGTCTCGACGCTGACCGGATCACCGGCGACGAGGCCGTCGACGTCGCGGTCGAGGTGGAAGTGGTGCGGCGCATCATCGAGGTGCGGAGCGACCGAACCGGTCCGGACGACGGGCTCCCCGAACGGCTCTTGGCGCGCGCCGGCACGCTCGCGCCGATCGTCGTGTCGTCGGGTCTCAACGCCGCGACGTTCGATGCCGTCTATCGCGGTGAATTCGACGAGGCGCGGCGGTTGCAGGATCTCGCGGCTCCATATCACGACCTCAATGCCGGGCCGTACAACCTGATGCACGGCAACGCGCTGCTGGGGCTCGCCGCACTCGAACAACTCGACCTCGATGCGGCGGGCGGCCTCCTACGGGAGGCGTGGCGATTGTCGCGACTCGGCAGCGGCGCACACTCGTCGTCGGCGTTGCTGGCCGGATCGGTGCTGGGGGAGTTCCTGTACGAGCAGGGAGAGTTCGACGAGGCAGAACGGCTGCTCGACGACGGTTACGAGCTGGGTGCCGAAGGCGGCGTCGTCGATTTCAAGATCGCCCGATATGTGGTCGGTGCGCGTGTGAAGGCGATGCGCGGTAAGCGGGACATCGCGCAGGCCCGACTGGACGACGGCGCGCGCGCTGCCGCGGCGATGAAACTGGACCGTCTGGCTGCGGCAGTCGAGAACGAACGTGTCCGGCTCGGGTTTCCGATCGCACATCCGCGACCGGTCGCCGAATACGGTCGCCGACGTCCCGAGACGGGAATTGCCCTGCACACCGCCCAGATCGAAGAGGACACGGCGATCCGGTTGCTGCTCGCCGATCCTTCGCCGGAGCACCTCGTGCTCGCTCATCGTTGGGCGAGTGAGTGGTTCGTGTTGCTGCAGGAACGCGGATTCCTGCACCGCGCGCAGCGCGCCCTCGAACTTGTCGAAAAATGCGAAGAACACGGTGCCACACCAGGTCGCACATGATCCGATGTGGCACCGCGTCGCTACAGGCTCTTGATCAGACCCACAGGGTCGCGATGTCCGTGGCCTCGCCCGCCGGCGCGGCCGGCTCGCCCGCGGGAGTCCGGGAGAACCGCGGAGCCGGTGCGTGCTGGGTGATGCCTTCGAGTTCGATGAGCGATCCGCGCGAGGCGATGTGCTCGTTCTCGGGTGCTTCCGCGAACGTGAGAACGGGGGAGACGCAGGCGTCGGTCCCGAGGAAGATCGCCGACCACTCGTCGCGCGTCTTCGACAGGAACTTCTCGGTGAACAGCTTCTTCATCTCCGGCCACGACGCCCGATCGTTCTGGGCGGGCAGCTCGGCCGCGTCGAGGTCGAGACCCTTCAGCAGGAGCGCGTAGAACTGCGGCTCGATCGAACCGACGGCCATGTACTTGCCGTCCTTCGTCTCGTACACCTCGTAGTACGGGGCGCCGGTGTCGAGCATGTTCACGCCGCGTTCGTCCGACCATGCGCCGCGGCCGCGGAACGCCCACATCATGTGCGACAGTGCGAGCGCGCCGTCGACCATCGCCGCGTCGACGACCTGGCCCTTTCCTGACACTCCTCGCTCGACGAGTGCGGAGAGGATACCGAAGATCAGGAACATCGAGCCGCCGCCGAAGTCGCCGACCATGTTCAGCGGCGGCACCGGACGCTCACCCTCACGGCCGATCGCGTGCAGTACACCGGTGAGGGAGATGTAGTTGATGTCGTGGCCGGCCGCGTTCGCCAACGGGCCTTCCTGGCCCCAACCCGTCATCCGGCCGTAGACGATCCGCGGGTTGCGTTCGAGCACCACATCGGGGCCCAGACCCATGCGCTCGGTCACTCCGGGACGGAAACCCTCGATGAGCACGTCGGCGCGCTCGAGCAGCGAGAGCACCTTCTCGATGTCGTCAGGGTTCTTGAGGTCGGCCTCGATGATGCGGCGGTTCCGCTGGATCGGGTCGCGGGCGCCTTCCGGCGGAATCTGGCCGGGTCGCTGGACCGTGACGACGTCGGCGCCGAGATCGGCGAGTAGCGTCGCGGCGTGCGGTCCGGGGCCGAGCCCCTTGAACTCGACGACGCGAATACTCGCGAGGGGACCCTTCTTCTCAACTGATTCAGCGGACACTCGTCGAACCTCACTCCGATGCGTAGGGACTCTCGGAACGGAGACTACCTTAGCGAGCGTTCAGAAAATGACGTGTGTCACGGGCGAGGTCACTGCTCGTACAGGTCCGCCTCGCCCAGTCCGGTCGCCTCGAACGCGTCCTGCAGATCGGCATGCCGCACGACCGTGACGACCTGGTCTTCGACCACGCGGAACGCGATGGCTTCCTCGACGGGAGTGCCGGGGTCGGACGCCCACGTGGACGTCTCCTCGACCACGACGATGCCGTGGTGCACGAACATGCGTCCCATTTCGAGCGTCACGCCCGACGAGGTCGCCCACTCGCGCAGTTCGTCGAGACCCTGATCGGGATCGTCATCGTCGGTGGGAAGCACGATATCGTCGCTGGACAACTCCACCAGCGTCTCGATGTCGTTGCTGTTGACAGCATCGTGCCAGGCCAGGACGGTCGCGATCTCCGAGGTGCTCATGGGTCCAAGACTAGTCACAGTGCTCGGTCAACACTCGATTGTGACCCGATCGGTTGCCGTGCGAGGCGCGCACAGAGCAGAGTGGACAACATGACGATCAGCGGCCAACTCGTGAGCTTCGTGCCGAGCACCGATCTCGATGTCTCGGAGATGTTCTATGTCGACACCCTCGGCTTCCGGAAGATCGATCGGGACAACTTCACGCTGGTGATCGACGGTGGCGAAGGAGCCCCCGTGCGGATCACCCTCGTGCAGTCGCGCGGCGAGACCGGATACACCGCCCTGGGCTGGCGGGTTCTCGACCTCGACGAGACCGTCGAGCGACTCCGAGCCAAAGGCGTCGACTTCATTCGGTACACCGGCATGGATCAGGACGACCACGATGCGTGGAACGCGCCCGACGGGTTGCGGGTCGCGTGGTTCCGCGACCCGCACAGCAACGTGCTGTCGCTCATCGAGAATCACGCCTGACACCGCTCAGTCGAGGAAGCTGCCCCGCACGAACCCGGCGAGCAGCACCGCGAACCCGCCCATCTCGCCGACGATGAGCGCGCCCATCGCCACACCCGAACCCCGCGTGGGATGCGCGAACTGGTTGGTGGTGTCACGCAGCATGCCGTGCAGGATGTAACTCGCGATCGCGCCGACGAAGAACACCACGACCACCGCCGCCGCCGACAGGTTCACCCATGTCGGCCACGCACTGAGCTCGACGAATACAGCGATGAGCAACGTCGCGAACGAGTACATCAACGCCGAGCGGTGTGCGATGTCGACATACGGGTGCGCGAGATGCGTCTCCGACGTCGTCATCTGCCGGTACTTCCACACACCCAGCGCCAGCGCGAGCAGGAAGATCAGTCCCGCCGCGAGCAACGTCATTTCGGTATCGAACCCCACATCCATCGGGCAAGTATGGAGTACTCAGGACGTTCAGCTACAGCCACTCGTGCTTCCGCACGACGGGCAGGCATGGCACGACCCCGAGCGCTGCATCTGCACCCCGCACTGCATGCAGTACGGTGCGTCCGAGCCCCGATCCGACACCGCGGGTCCAGGAACGGGAGCATGCCCCTGGCGGGTGTCGACGGCGATGTGTGCGTCGTCCTGCGCGGCCCGTTCACCACCGGTGCGCACGCCGAGTTCGGTCCGCTCCTCGGTGTCGAGGTAGTCCACCGCGAGCCTCCGGAAGATGTAGTCGAGGATCGACGAGGCGATCCGCAGATCCGGATCGTCGGTGATGCCCGCCGGTTCGAATCGCGTGCTGGTGAACGCCCGCACGAACGTGCGCAGCGGAACCCCGTATTGCAGGCCGTAACTGACCGCCATGGAGAAGGCGTCCATGATGCCGGCGAGGGTGGAGCCCTGCTTCGACACTCGCAGGAACATCTCCCCGGGGCGTCCGTCGTCGTATTCACCGACCGTGACGAATCCCTTGCAGTCGGCCACCCGGAACTCGAACGTGCGTGAATTGCGGGTCCGCGGCAGACGCTCCCGACGCGCCGTGGCGACCGGTGCGAGCGTGGTCTCCTGCACCTGCGGAGTCGACGTGGACAGCGGTTGCCCGAGTTTGCAGTTGTCGCGGTAGACGGCAAGCGACTTGAGGCCCAGCCGCCACGCATCGACGTACAGGTCGGCGATGTCGTCGACGGTCGCGGACTCCGGCAGATTCACGGTCTTCGAGATCGCACCCGACAGGAACGGCTGCACCGCCGCCATCATCGTCACATGCCCGCGCGGCGCAATGACATTGCTGCCCATCGATGTTGCGAACACCGGATGATGCTCGGCGCGCACATGCGGGGCGTCCGCGAGGGTGTGCCTGCGGTCGAGGTGGGCGACGATGTCGGCGACCTCGGCCGGATCGTATCCGAGTCGCGACAGCGCGCGCGGCACACTGCGATTGACGATCGACAGGCTGCCGCCGCCCACGAGCTTCTTCGTCTTCACCAAAGCCAAATCGGGTTCGATGCCGGTGGTGTCGCAGTCCATTGCCAGGCCGATTGTGCCGGTGGGAGCGAGCACCGTGACCTGACTGTTCCGCACCCCGTGTGCGGTGCCGTCGGTAACCGCGTGATCCCATGCCTCACGGGCCGCCGCCAGCACCGTCCGGGGAGCGTGTTCGGCATCGATGTCGTCGACGGCGCCGCGGTGCCGTGCGAGCACGTCGAGCATCGGTTCACGGTTCTCGGCGTAACCGTCGAACGGGCCCAACCGCTTCGCGAGCCGCGCCGACACCTCGTATGCGTGGCCCGTCATCAACGCGGTGATTGCCGCAGCATAGGCGCGACCCGCATCGCTGTCGTATGGCAGACCCGACGCCATCAGCAGCGCACCGAGATTCGCGTATCCGAGGCCGAGCTGCCGGAACCGGCGGGACGTCGCACCGATCTTCTCCGTGGGATAGTCGGCGCGACCGACGAGGATCTCCTGCGCAGTGAGCATCACCGCGACGGCATGCCGGAATCCGTCGACGTCGAATTCGCCGTCTTCGCGCAGGAACCTCAGCAGATTCATGCTCGACAGGTTGCATGCGGAGTCGTCGAGGTGCATGTACTCCGAGCACGGGTTGGATCCGTTGATCCGCCCGGTCGCGGCCGCGGTGTGCCAGCGGTTGATCGTGGTGTCGTACTGCATGCCCGGGTCTGCGCACTCCCACGTGGCAGCGGCAATGCGCTGCATGAGGTCTCGGGCCCCGACCGTGCGCACGACCGCGCCGGTCTTCACCGCACGCAGCGGCCACTGCGCGTCGTCGACGACCGCCTGCATGAAGTCGTCGGTGACCCGCACCGAGTTGTTCGCATTCTGATACTGCACCGAATGGATGTCGGAGCCGCTCAGGCCCATGTCGAACCCGGCGCCGGCGAGGACCCGCGCCTTGCGTTCCTCGATCGCCTTGCAGTCGACGAATTCCTCGATGTCGGGGTGGGTGACGTCGAGGATCACCATCTTCGCGGCGCGGCGGGTCTTCCCGCCCGACTTGATGGTCCCTGCCGATGCATCGGCGCCGCGCATGAAGCTGACCGGGCCGGACGCGGTGCCGCCCCCGCCGAGGTGTTCGACCGACGATCGGATGCGCGACAGGTTCACTCCCGCCCCGGAACCACCCTTGAAGATCACCGCCTCCTGCCGGTACCACTCGAGGATCGAGTCGATGGTGTCGTCGACCGACAGGATGAAACAGGCGCTGGCCTGCTGCGGGGTGTCGGGCACACCGATGTTGAACCAGACGGGGCTGTTGAACGACGCCTTCTGATGCACGAGCAGGTGTGTCAGCTCGGCGGCGAACGCAGCCGGGTCGTCGAGGTGACCGTCGGTGGTGCCCCACGCGGTGATCGTGTCGACGATGCGCGCGACGACATCGCGTAGCGAGTGTTCGCGGGCCTCGGTGCCGGGCTGCCCGCGGAAATACTTCTGCGTGACGATGTCCGTGGCGTTCTGCGACCAGAACTCCGGGAATTCGACGCCGAGCTGTTCGAAGACGACCTCACCGGTGCCGTGATGGACGATGCGGGCGTCGCGGCGCTGCCAGGTCACCTCGTCGGCGGGATCGACCCCGGGTGTCGTGAACCAGCGAAGATCAGCACGAGTGTGATCGGGGCCCGGCGTGGTGGCCCGCTGATCTGCGTTGCTCAACTGAGGTGCACTGCTCATCGCTTTCCTTCCGGGACGGCGACGGTTGCCACATATAGTCCCACCATGGTCTCACCGCGTCCCGACATCTCTCCACGTCCCGACATCTCTCCACGTCCCGACATCTCTCCACGTTTCGGCACTCCACTGTCGCCGACCGCTACCCGTGTCCTGCTGCTCGGCTCGGGCGAGCTGGGCAAGGAGGTGACCATCGCGTTGCAGCGGCTCGGTGTCGAGGTGATCGCGGTGGACCGATACGCCGATGCCCCGGGTCATCAGGTCGCGCACCGAGCCCACGTCATCGACATGGGCGACCCGGAAGCAGTGCTGGCGGTCATCGAGGCCGAACGCCCCCACCTGGTGGTTCCCGAGATCGAAGCCATCGCCACCGACGCGCTCGCCACCGTCGAGCAGCGCGGCCTCGCCGAGGTGATTCCCACCGCGCGGGCCACGCAGCTGACGATGAACCGGGAGGGTATCCGCCGGCTCGCCGCGGAGGAACTGGGTCTGCCGACGTCGCCGTACCGATTCGCGCACTCGCTCGACGAGGTCCGGGTCGCTACCGAGGCGATCGGCTTCCCGTGTGTGATCAAGCCCGTCATGTCGTCGTCCGGAAAAGGCCAGTCGACGGTGCGTTCGCTCGACGACCTGGACACCGCATGGGAGTACGCCCTCGCCGGGGGACGCATCAACCACGGCACGGTCATCGTCGAAGGGTTCGTCGATTTCGACTACGAGATCACCCAGCTCACCGTGCGTGCCGTCGGAGAATCGGGAGAAATCGAGACCCATTTCTGCGAGCCGATCGGCCACCTGCAGCGCGACGGCGACTACATCGAATCGTGGCAGCCGCAGCCGATGAGCGACGTGGCGCTGGCACGGTCGCGGGAAGTCGCGGCGGCGGTGACCGGTGCGCTCGGCGGTCGGGGAGTGTTCGGCGTCGAACTGTTCGTCAAGGGCGACGACGTCTACTTCTCCGAGGTCAGTCCCCGCCCGCACGACACCGGGCTGGTGACCATGGGAAGCCAGCGCTACTCCGAATTCGAACTGCACGCCCGCGCGATCCTCGGGCTGCCGGTGGATGTGGAGCAGGTGCGTCCGGGTGCGTCCGCGGTGATCTACGGCGGACTCGACGCGACCGGTATCGCGTTCGACGGCGTCGCCGAGGCCCTGCGTACACCGGAGACGGATGTGCGCCTGTTCGGTAAACCCGAATCGTTCCTGCGCCGCCGCATGGGCGTTGCCGTCTCGACCGGCCCGGACGTCGACACCGCCCGTGAACGTGCGACGCGCGCCGCGTCTCTCGTCCACCCGGTCGCGCCGTGAGCACAGGCGCCGAACTTCTCGTCGGCCTCGCGATCCTCGTCGGGCTGATCGGAATCGTCGTACCGATCCTGCCGGGTGTCCTGCTGATCTTCGCGGCGATCGCGGTGTGGGCGTTCATGACCGGCGGCACTGTCGCATGGACGGTGTTCGCCGTCGCGACGGTCGCATTGCTGGTCACCGGTGTCGTCAAATACACCTGGCCCGGTAAGCGGCTTGCGCAGTCGGGAGTGCCCAACCGGTCGCTGATCATCGGCGGAGTGGTCGGAATCGTGGGGTTCTTCGTGATCCCCGTGATCGGCCTGTTCCTCGGATTCCTGCTCGGCATGTATGTGTCGGAGGCGCAACGGCATCGGACACACGGCGGCGCATGGCGTTCGACGGTGGATGCGACGAAGGCCGTGGGCCTGTCGATGCTCGTCGAACTGCTCGGCGGCCTCATCGCCGCTGGCGTGTGGCTGGGCGCCGTGCTGTTCGCCTAGATTTCTTGCGCCTGACAACGTAAACGGCCGAATGCCACCTTCATACACTCGAGATGTAGGAAGGTGGCATTCGGCCGACAGCGCCGCAGGCGGCGACGGACTACTTGTTGGGTTCCGAGGCGCGGAACATGTCCTCGCGCTCGACGACCTTCACACGCTCGCGACCCTCTGCTTCACCGAGGCTGCGCTCGTGCGCATCGAGGCGGTACCAGCCCTGCCACGTCGTGTACGGCAGCTGCTTCTCCTCGAGGAACTTCACGATGCCGTCCACGTCCGGGTGCTCCGGGGTGTTGAGGCGGCCGGCGGCGCGATCCTCGAGCAGATTCGCGACGGTCTCGTTGGCGTCGCCCTTGGTGTGGCCGATCAGGCCGACAGGACCACGCTTGATCCAGCCGGTGACGTAGGTGTGCGGCATGAACCGGTCGGGGCCTTCGATGCTCTCGTCGGCGAGCACGCGTCCGGCCTCGTTGGGGACGGTGCCTGCCTGCTCGTCGAACGGCAGGTTCGCGATGTTCTGCGACTGGTAGCCGACCGCGCGGTACACGGCCTGCACATCCCAGTCGCGGGTCTTGCCGGTGCCGCGGACGTTGCCGGTGCCGTCGAGTTCGGTGCGCTCGGTGCGCAGGCCGACGACCTTGCCGTCCTCACCGAGAATCTCGGTGGGCGACTCGAAGAAGTGCAGGTACAGCTTGTGGGGGCGAGTGCCCGCGTCGCGGATGGCCCAGTCCTGCAGGGTGTTGGCGACCATGTCGACCTGCTTGGAGTTGCGGCGCGCTGCCTCGGAGCCGGCGTCGTAATCGATGTCCTCGGGGTCGACGATGACCTCGATGGTCGGCGAATGGTCGAGTTCGCGCAGTTCGAGCGGGGTGAACTTGGCCTGGGCCGGTCCGCGACGCCCGAAGACGTGCACCTCGACGGCCTTGTTGTTCTTCAGGCCCTCGTAGACGTTCGGCGGGATTTCGGTGGGCAGCAGTTCGTCGCCGGTCTTGGCGAGCACGCGCGCGATATCGAGTGCGACGTTGCCGACACCGAGGACCGCGACCTTCTCGGCCTCGAGCGGCCAGTTTCGGGGAACGTCGGGGTGGCCGTCGTACCACGACACGAAGTCGGCGGCGCCGTGGCTGCCGTCGAGTTCGATGCCGGGGATCCGGAGTTCACGGTCGGCGTTGGCGCCGGTCGAGAAGATCACCGCGTCGTAGAAGCGGTACAGGTCGTCGAGGGTGATGTCGACGCCGTAATCGAGGTTGCCGAGCAGGCGCACGTTCGGCTTGTCGAGCACCTTGTGCAGTGCGGTGATGATGCCCTTGATGCGCGGGTGGTCGGGTGCCACGCCGTAGCGGATGAGGCCGAACGGCGCCGGCATGCGTTCGAACAGGTCGATGCTCACCCCGGGATCCTGCGCAGTGTCGGACTTCATGAGTGCATCGGCGGCGTAGATACCGGCTGGGCCGGCACCGACGATCGCGACGCGAAGGGGACGGCTCTGATCAGTCACAGGGGATCAACTACCTCTTCGGTGTGCGGACGGACATATCCAGCTTAAATTAAGGTTGCCCTCAGTGGGCGGGCGCAGGTCGCGCGGGATGACGGTGGAGGAGAACTCCGGGAAACGTCGGGAGAATCGCTTCAGCGACAACACATGTGGGCACTCACGCGGCACAGGTCGACGGCGAGACGTCGAACGAGCGGAGTGGAGGCCATGGTCAATTCCTACCTCACTAGGGTTTATTGGCGCAAATGCGGCCGATCGGGGTGGATCTGCCGAGGTTAGGATCATCCGCATGGCACAACCGCGTGACCCCGAACCCGACCCCGACGGTCTCGACCCCGACGGCACGACGAGCAGCACCCCCTGGCCGTTCATCGGCGCCGTCCTCGTGATCGTCGTTCTCGTTCTCGCGCTCGTCGTCATGCAGATGCTCTCGCCCGAAGGCGAGACCCTGGACGGTCCCGAACGGGTGACCCGCACGGCCAGTGACTACGTCAAGGCCGTCAACGCGGAGGACGAGGAAGTTCTCGTCATACTCCGCTGTGACGAACTGCCCGACGGTCAGGGCCCCCTCGCCGGAGCCGACGGTGACATCGAGTTCGACGGCGCACGCAACATCGTCATCGACGGAGACAAGGCCACCGTCGACGTCACCACCGTGATCGAC